>DASZJM010000756.1:0-13781 GCA_035948165.1 Candidatus Methylomirabilota bacterium | reverse complement strand
CGGGTAGGCGATGACGCCCTGCCGCGCGCAGGCGCCGTAGAGATCGAGATAGGCCGCGTCGTTCTGGGCCAGCACGCACACGCGCTCGCCCCGCCCGACCTCGATGGCGGAGAGGCCGGCGGCCAGCTCGTCCACCCGCTTCTTCAGATCGCCGAAGGAGGTCGTCCGCGCGCCTTCGATCACCGCGGGCGCGTCGGGATGAGCCGCCGCGCCCCGGGCGATCGCGTCGTAGACCGTGAAGGCGTGGACGCTCAGCTCAGCCACCGCTTCCGCCGCTTGTAGTGCTTCACGTCGCGGTACGACTTGCGCGCCCCCACCTCGGTGAGCCCGAGGTAGAACTCCTTGATGTCCGCGTTCGAGCGCAGTGCATCCCCGGCCCCCTCGAGCACGATCCGGCCATTCTCCATGACGTAGCCGTGCTCGGCGATTCCGAGGGCGAGGGTTGCGTTCTGCTCGACCAGAAGCACGGTGAGCTTCTGCTCGCGATTCAAGCGCTGCACGATCTTGAAAATCTCCTCGACCAGCATGGGGGCGAGCCCGAGCGACGGCTCGTCGAGAAGGACGACCCGGGGGGCGGCCATCAAGGCGCGCCCGATCACGAGCATCTGCTGCTCGCCGCCCGACAGGTATCCGGCCTGAACCAACCGGCGTTCCTTGAGCCGAGGGAAGTACTGGAATACGCGCTCGATCCCGGTCGCCACGAGCTTGCGATCGGACTGAATGTGCGCCCCCGCGACCAGGTTCTCCTCGGTCGTCAGGTGCTCGAAGACCCGCCGCCCCTCGAAGACCTGCACCACTCCTCGCCGGACGACGTCGTAGGGCGCAAGGTGGTCTATCCGCTGGCCGCCGAGCTCGATGGATCCCTTCGTCACTTGACCCCGCTCGGTCCGGAGCAGTCCGGAGATGGCCTTCAAGGTGGTGGTCTTCCCGGCTCCGTTCGCGCCGAGCAGCGTGGTGATACCACCTTCGCGCACCTCCAGCGACACCCCCTTGAGGACGAGGATGACCCCGTCGTAGATCACCTCGATGTTGTTGAGACTCAGCATGATGTGGTGGCGCCGGAAGGGGTTCCGCCCCTTCCGGCGTCGGTCCTCCGTTTGCGGCGGCTCGCCGCGGCCTGGGACGGGACGCTTACGATTTCGCCGCTTCCTTGATGTGCTTGGCCAGCACGTCCGGGTACGCGGAGAACCAATCGGTGGTCTTGGCGAACTTGCCGCCCTTGACCTGCCAGATCTGCACGAGCCCGCCGCCCTCGTGGTCGGTCGGGCTGATCTTGAGGGGCGGCACGAGCCCACCGAGGGTGAAGTTGGAGATCTGCTCGAAGCCGGCCTTGACGTCCGCCCCGGTGATCTTGGCGTTCGGCTTGGCCTTCAGGGCATTCCGGATCGCCTCGACGTGGAGGGCCGCGACCAGCACGCCGCGGTTGTAGAACACGGTCGAGGCCATCTCCTTGGGCGCCGGCTTGCCCTCCTTCTTGTACATCTCCCGGATCTCGTTCAGCACCGGGTAATCCTGACCGACCCCGGCGAACTGCATCGTGTAGTAGCCCTCCGCGGCCCCGAAGCCTCCCGCGGCCTCGATGTTGGCCTCGGCCGACGCCCACACGAAGCCGATGACCTTCTTGAGCGGATAGCCCACCCGCTTGAGTTCCTTGATCGACACCGCGGGGGCCCCACCGAAGAGGTGGGAGATCACGAAGTCGGCCCGGTACCGCTGGGCAATGTCGAGCACCTGCGCCCCCATCTCGACCCCGGGAGGCGGAACCGCGAACTCCCGGAGCTGGAAGCCTTCACGGCCCGCCAGGTCCTGGAGCACCTGGATCGGCTCGCGCCCGGCCGGGTTGTCATAGAAGATGAACGCGATCTTCTTGCCCTTGAGATTGCCACCGAGCTGGTCCTTGACGAACTTGACCGAGGCCGTCGCCTGCGACCAGTAGGTCGCCGCGATCGGGAAGATGAACGGGTAACGGGTCCCGTCCGCCGCCGCGGCACTGCCGAAGCCCGGGGAGGTGCCGGGGAGCCGGTCCTCGGTCAGCTTCGCGGCCAGGGCGTAGATCTGCGGCGTGCCGTAGACCGCGATCGACACCGCCCCCTCCTTCTTGAAGCGCTCGTACGACTCGACCGCGGGCGGCACCTTGTACTCGTGGTCGACCTCGAGCGCGTTGATCTTGTGGCCCTCCACCCCGCCCTTGCTGTTCACGAGGGCGATGTAGTCGTGGAAGCCCGGACACAGGACGGTGCCCACAATCTGGGTCGGCCCGGTGCGGTCGCACTGTACGCCGATGACGATGTCACCTTTGGACTGGGCGATGGACGGGCCGGGGGCGAGCAGACCGCTCCCTCCCAGCACGAGCGCCATCGCGATTGCCAGGACGTGTCTCATGAGCGTTCTCCTTTCATCGCGTACCTCAGTACGCGAATGGCCAGATCCGGAAGTAGTTCCGGATGTTCCGCCACAGACGGTTGAGGCCCTCCGGCTCCACGATCAGGAAGAAGATGATCAGGGCGCCGAAGAGCATGACACGGAGATTCGGGATGAGGTTCAGCACGGTCTGCGGCTCGAAGAACACGCCGCCGAAGGTCTCCATCAGACGCCGGATCACGATCGGCAGGAGCGTGATGAAGAAGGCCCCGAAGATCGAGCCCTGGACCGACCCCAGCCCCCCGATGATGATCATGGCCAGGTAATCGACCGACACCCCGAGCTGGAACTGCTCGTAGTTCGCGATGCCGAGGAAGTAGGTGTACACCACTCCGGCCACCCCGGCGTAGAAGGACGAGATGGCGAATGCGAGGAGCTTGTAGCGAAAGATGTTGATCCCGATGATCTCGGCCGCGATGTCCTGGTCGCGGATGGCGATGAAAGCTCGCCCGACCCGGGACCTCACGAGGTTCATGGCGCCGAGCGTCCCCAGGACCACGAAGAAGAGGAGGAAGTAGTACATGTCGCGCTGGGTGTCCAGCACCATGGACCCGAGATGCGGTCGCGCGACCTCGATGGAGGCCTGCACTCCCCCGCTGATGAAGGTCACGTGGTTGATGATCCACTCGATGATGAACTGGCCCGCGAGGGTCGCGATGGCCAGGTAGAGGCCCTTGATGCGGAGGGAAGGAATGCCGACGATCGCTCCGATGAGCGCGGCCATGATCCCCCCCGCCACCAGATTTACCGGCCACGGAGAGCCGAGCCGGTTGGCCAGGTTGGCCGCGGTGTAGGCCCCGACCGACATGAAGGCCCCGTGGCCGATCGAGACCTGTCCGGTGTAGCCGACCAGGATGTTGAGACCGAGGGCGCCGATGACCGCGATCCAGACGAGGTTGGCGACCGAGAGGTAGTAATCCCCCAGGCCGAGCGGAACGATCCCGAAGAAGATCACCGCGAGCGCCCCGATGGCCCAACGGGCGATCGGGAGCGGGTACAGCGCCATGTCGGCCTCGTAGCTGGTCTTGAGCACCCCGCACTCGCGATGGATCATCGGTCTAGATCCTTTCGATGATCTTCTTGCCGAAGATGCCGTAGGGCCGGATCATCAGGGCGAGGATCATCAGGACGTACGGCGCGAAGTCCTTGGTGCCGCCTCCCACGTACGGGTCCACGTACCCCGCGGCTACGTTCTCGACCAATCCCACGATCAGCCCTCCCACCACCGCCCCGGGTATCGAGTCGAGACCCCCCAGGATCACGACGGGAAACACCTTCAGGCCGACCAGGGAGAGATTGATGTCGACTCCGAGCAGGTTCCCCCAGATGATGCCGCCGATCGCGGAGACGACCCCGGTCATGGCCCAGGCGAGCCCGAAATAGCGCTCCACGTTGATCCCCACCGCCATCGCGACCTGCTGGTTGTCGGCGATGGCGCGCATGGCGATGCCCTTCCGCGACTTCAAGAAGAACCAGCCGAAGCCCGCCAAGAACGTGAGGCTGACCAGCGCACCGAGGAGCTGGATGGGCGGAATGAACAGGGGGCCCACCACGAACGGCTCGTCAGGAATGGGCAGCGGCAGCGTCCTGGTTCCGGCGCCGACCGTGGCCGGGCCGATGCCGCGCAGGATCGAGGCGAGCCCGATCGTGGCCATGACCACCGCGATCACCGGCCGTCCGATCAGCTTGCGAAGCATCACTCGCTCCAGGAGGAAGCCGAACCCCACCATGGCTCCGAGGCCGATGAGGATGGCGGCCCACAGGGGCGCGTGCAGCGCGTCGAGGGCGCCGGCCACCACGAGACCGGCGATCATCACGAACTCGCCCTGCGCGAAATTCACCGCGTCCGTGGCCTTGTACACGAGGACGAACCCGAGCGCGATCAGCGTGTACATCAGACCGATCATGATGCCGTTGGACAGCAGCAGGAGCAGGAAACCGAAGTCGTCAGACACGGGCCGCGGTCTCCGCGACGTCCTCGATGCGCACGCGCGACTGGATGGTCGCCTGTCGGCCGTCCTCGTAGGTGATGCTCGTCGAAAGCTCGGCCTCCGTGGCCCCCCCATACAGGGCGTCGATCACCGTCGCGTACTTGTCGGCCACGTAGCGACGCCGCACCTTGCGGGTCCGCGTGATCTCCGCGTCGTCGGCCTCCAGGTCCTTGGTGAGCAGGAGGAAGCGCCGGATCCGGGTGGCCTCCGGCAGCGTCTCGTTTCCCCGGCGGATCTCTTCGCGGATCATCTCACGCACCTCGGGCTTCTGGGAGAGGTCCATGTACGACGTGTAGGCGATTCCCCGCCGCTCCGCCCAGTTGCCGACCGTACCGGGGTCGATCGCGATCATCGTGGCCACGAACGGCTTGTCGTTGCCGAACGCGACCGCCTCGCGGACGTAGGGGCTGAACTTGAGCTTGTTCTCGATGAACTGGGGGGCGAACGGGGTGCCGTCGGTGAGGGTCCCGACGTCCTTGGCGCGGTCGATGATGACCAGGTGCCCGCGGGGGTCGATGAAGCCGGCGTCGCCGGTCCGGAACCAGCCGTCGGGATCGATCACCTCCTGGGTCGCCACCTCGTTCCGGAAGTAGCCCTTGAACACCGTGCACCCCTTCACGAGGACCTCGCCGCGGTCTCCGATCTTGACCTCCACCCCCGGCACCGGCCGCCCGGCGGTGGTGGGATTCGCTTCCCGGTCGGGCTGCAGCGAGACGAGCCCGGTCGTCTCGGTGGATCCGTACACCTGCTTGAGGTTCACTCCGATCGAGCGGAAGAAGCGGAAGGTGTCGGGACCGAGGGGAGCGCCGCCGGTCAAGGCCCACTTCGTCCGCCGGAGTCCCAGCTGGTCGCGCACCGGACCGTACACGAAGAACTCGCCGAGGGCGGTGGCCAGTCTCAGGCGGGCCGGCAGTGGCTTGCCTTCCGTTCTCAGGATCTCGGCGCGCTCCGCCGCCGCGCGGAAGTAGTCGAAGGTCCGGCGCTTGAGCGGCGTGGCATCGGCCGCACGTATCAGGACCGCGGTGAGCATGTTCTCCCAGATCCGCGGCGGGGCGAGGAGGGTGGAGGGCCCCAGCTCCCGCAGGTCGCGCTGCACCGTCTCCGGGCTCTCGGGGCAGTTGGCGCAGAAGCCGGCCACCAGGCTGGCGAAGAGCGTGTAGACCGAGTCCCCCGCCCAGGCCATCGGTAAGTACGCCAGCGACGTATCCGCCGGGACGAGACGCGACGCCTGCTGGAAGCTCTCCGCCACGCCGATCGCGTTGGCGTGGGTGAGCATTGCGCCCTTGGGATTGCCGGTGGTGCCGGAGGTGTAGGAGATGATGGCCACGTCGTCACCGCGGCCTCGCTCGATCTCATCCTCGATGAAAGCGGGATGCTCGACACCGAACTTCCGGCCGGCCTCCTGCACGTCCTCGAAGGACTTGAGCCAGTCGTGCCGGTAGCCGGTCATCCCTCGCGGGTCGTCGTATACGACGAGGCGGAGGGACGGCAGCTCGTCACGCAGGGCCACGACCTTGTCGACCTGCTCCTGGTCCTCGGCCACGATCACGCTCACCTCGGCGTGATTCCAGACGTAGGCCAGCTCCTTGGCGATCGAGTCCTGGTACACGGGCACCGAGATCCCGCCCAGGCTCTGCGCGGCGACCTGGGCCCAGTACAGACGCGGCCGGTTGTCGCCGATGACGGACAGCCGGTCGCCTCGACAGAACCCGAGGGACGCCAGGCCCAGCGCGAGATCCCGCACCTGGTCGAGGTACTGGCGCCAGCTCCAGGTCTGCCAGATGCCGCGATCCTTCTCACGTATCGCCGGTCGGTCGCCGAGCTCGCGCGCATTGCGCTGCAGCCAGCGGGGAAGCGTCGTCAGATCAGGCATTCTGACCTCCATTGCTCGTCCCCTTGGCATCGCCGAGGTACGCCTTGATCACCTGCGGATTCGTCCGCACCTCGTCGGGAGTGCCCTCGGCGATCTTCATTCCCATGTCCAGGACGGCCACCCGATCCGAGATGTCCATGACCACCCCCATGTCGTGCTCGATCAGGATGATGGTGGTCCCCCACTCGTGGTTGACGTCGAGGATGAATCGGGCCATGTCCTCCTTCTCCTCGTGGTTGCAGCCGCCCATCGGCTCGTCGAGGAGGAGGATCTTCGGATCGAGCGCGAGGGCGCGACCCAGCTCCACCCGCTTTTGGAGCCCGTAGGCCAGCGAGCCGCAGGGTCGGCGGCGCAGGTCCTGGATCCGGAGGAAGTCGATGATCTCCTCGACCCGACGCCGGTGCGCGACCTCTTCCCGCTGGGCGAACCCCCAGTAGACGAACGAGGCCAACACTCCCGACTTCATGCGGACGTGCCGCCCGAGCATGAGGTTGTCGAGCACGGTCATGCCGCGGAACAGCGCGATGTTCTGGAAGGTCCGCGCGATCCCCAATTCGGCCAGGTGGCTCGGGGCCTCATGCGTCACGTCACTACCTTCCAGCGCAATGCGGCCGGAGTCGGGGTGATAGAAGCCGCTGATCATGTTGAGCAAGGTGGTCTTGCCCGCCCCGTTGGGGCCGATGACGGACAGGATCTCGCCCCGGCGCACCTCGAGGCTCACCCGCCCCACCGCCTGCACGCCGCCGAAGGACTTGGAGACCTCCGCGATCTCGAGCTGGGCGCTCATGGCCGGGTCCTCACGAGAGCCACCGCTTGCGGCGCCGGTAGTGCTTGACGTCGCGGTAGCTCTTCCGCTGCCCGACGCCGGACAGCCCCAGGTAGAACTCCTTGATGTCCTCGTTCTCGCTCACCGCCTTCACGTCGCCGTCCAGCACCACGCGGCCGTTCTCCATCACGTACACGTACTGGGCGAAGCGCAGCGCCATGTTGGCGTTCTGCTCGGCGAGCAGTACCGCGACGCGCTCCTCGCGGTTGAGGCGGCCCACGATCTCGAAGATCTCCTGCACCAGCATGGGCGCGAGCCCCATCGAGGGCTCGTCGAGCAGCATGAGGCGCGGGTGGGCCATGAGGGCCCGGCCGATCGCGAGCATCTGCTGCTCGCCCCCCGAGATGTAGCCCGCGTCGACGCCCCGCCGGTCCCGCAGCCGCGGGAAGTACTCGTAGACCCGCTCGAGGTCCGCCTTGAGCGAGTGGCCGTTCCGTCGGGTGTAGCCCCCGGTCAACAGATTCTCCTCGACGGTCAGGTGCTCGAAGACGTGCCGCCCCTCCATGACCTGCACCACGCCCCGGCGCACGATCTCGGAAGCCTCGCGACGATGGATCGCCTCGCCGGCGAGCTCGATGCCGCCCTTGGTGACGTCGCCCCGCTCGGTGCGGAGGAGCCCCGAGATCGCCTTGAGGGTGGTGGACTTGCCGGCCCCGTTGGCCCCGAGGAGGGCCACGATGCCCTCCCCGGGGACCTGGAGCGAGACGCCCTTCAACACGAGGATCACGTGGTCGTAGATCACCTCGATGTTGTTCACCGAGAGCAGCGGGGCGGCGTCGCTCACGACGGCTCCGTTCTCGCGGCCCTAGTTCTCTTTGGAGCAGTCGCGCATGGTGTAACCGAGCTTCTTGCCCTCTTCCACCGCCGCGACCTCGAGCTTGGGCCGCACCACCTCCCGCATGGGCTGGATCCAGTCGGAGACGACGTTCCACTTCTTGCCGTCCCACTGCTGGATCAGCACCGGCCCGCTGCCCTCGTGATCCTCGCAGGTCACCTTCACCGGGTGGGTGAAGCCCTTGAGGCCGACCTGGTCCAGCCGGGCCTCGGTGAGGTTGAAGTGCTCGTAGCCCCAGCGCACCTGCTCGGTGGTGAGCGGCTTGTTGCCGTACTTGGCCATCGCGGTGCGGAACGCCTCGGTCATGTACATCGCGTTGACCACGCCGCGATTGTAGAGGGCCTCGCCGATCTTGTCCTTGGGGCCGATGTTCTTGCCCCGGTCGTAGACGAACTTGACGATGTCGGCGTGCACCTTGAAGTTGGTGCCGGGGGCGTGGAAGGTCGCCCCCTTGTAGCCCTTGGCCCCGTCACCGGCCGGGATCACGTCGGCCTCGCTGGCCGACCACCAGTTGCCGATGAAGTGGTCCATCGGGAAGTTGATCGCGGCGGCTTCCTTCACCGCCACCTGGTTCATCACCCCCCAGCCCGACATGTACACCCACTGCGGGTTGATGCGCCGCACCTGGAGCCACGTGGCCTTCTGCTCCTGGCCGGGATGGTCCACCGCGAGCAGGGTCAGCTCGAAGCCGTGCAGCCGCGCCAGCTCCTCGAGGGTGGGGTTGGCTTCCTTGCCGTAGGGGCTGTTGTGGTAGATGTGGACGATCTTCTTGCCCTTGAGCTTCTCCAGCCCGCCCTCCTGCTGGCCGATGTAGCGGATGACCGACGAGGCCTGGCTCCAGTAGGTGGTCGGGAAGGTGAACACCCAGGGGAACCACCGGCCGTCGGAGGCCGCGGTCATGCCGTAGCCCATCGAGTGGACGACGATCTTGTCCACCGACGCCTTCGGGATCAGCTGGTAGGTGATGCCGGTGCTGAGCGGGTTGAACGCCATGGCTCCGCCGCTCTTGCCCTTGAGCCGCTCGTAGCACTCGACGCCCTGCTTGGTGTCGTACTGGGTCTCGCACTCCTCGACGATGAGCTTGACACCGTTGACGCCGCCGTCACGCTCGTTGAGCATCGTGAGGTAGTCCCACATCCCGTTGGCGAACGGGGTGCCGCTCGGGGCGTAGGGGCCGGTGCGGTACACCAGCGAGGGAATGAACATCTCCTTGGCCTGGGCGAAGACGGTGCCGGCCGCCGGGCCGGCGACGACCAGCATCGCCAGCAGCGCGATCATGACGCGTCGTAGGGTCATGTGATGCCTCCTTGCTCTTCGGGTGGATCCGCTCAGTACGGGAAAGGCCACAGCCGCAGCTTCTCCTTCGAGACCTGCCAGAGCCGCGCGAGCCCGTGGGGCTCGACGATCAGGAACAGGATGATGAGCCCGCCGAACACCATCAGCTCGATCTGCTTCTGCAGGGCCACCGGCATCGCGAGGCCCAGCAGGTGGGGCACGTTGGTGAGGAAGATCGGCACCATCACGATGAAGGCCGCGCCCAGGAACGACCCGAGGATCGAGCCGAGCCCGCCGATGATGACCATGAAGAGGACCAGGAACGACACGTTGATGTCGAAGGCCAGGGTCTCCGCGCTGCCGAGGTAGAGGAAGACGTACTCCGCTCCCGCCACCCCGCAGAAGAAGCTGCTGATCGCGAAGGCGAGCAGCTTGGTGCGCAGCGGGCGCACCCCGATGATCTCGGCCGCGATGTCGCGGTCGCGGATCGCCATCCACGAGCGGCCCACCCGCCCGCGCACCAGGTTCTTCGCGATCATGGCGAAGACGGCCACGAACGCGAGCGCGGTCAGGTAGCGGACCGGGGCGGTCGCGGCCGGGCCGGTCACCATGACCGAGGCCACCGTGCGCGGGGGCGCGGTGATGGTGCCGGAGGAGGCGTAGTCGGTGAACCACGCCACCTTGTTGAAGAGCCAGAGCAGGAAGAACTGGGCGGCGAGGGTCGCCACCGCCAGGTAGAACCCCTTGATGCGGAGCGACGGCAGCCCGAACACGAGGCCCACCAGGGCGGTCACGAGCCCGGCGAGCAGGAACGCCACCGGGACGCTCAGGCGCGGGAACGCGCTGGTGATCTTGAACGCGGAGTAGGCGCCCACCGCCATGAAGCCCCCGGTGCCGAGCGAGACCTGTCCCGCGTAGCCGGTCAGCAGATTCAGGCCGAGGGCGGCCAGCGAGTAGATCAGGAACGGGATCAGCACCGCCTGCAGCCAGTACTCGTCCGCCACCAGCGGCACCGCGATCACCGCCGCCGCGACGGCCAGGCCCACCACGATCCGGTCCTGGCGGATCGGAAACACCGCCTGGTCGCTCGCGTAAGTGCTCTTGAACTGTCCCGCCTCCCGGTAGATCACGCCCGACTCCCTCTAGACTCTCTCGATGATGCGCTCGCCGAAGAGCCCCTGCGGGCGGACGAGCAGGAAGGCGAGCGCCAGCACGTAGGCGAACCAGTTCTCGATGGCCCCGCCCACCAGCGGGCCCCAGTAGACCTCGGCGATCTTCTCCCCGACCCCGATGATCAGCCCGCCCACGATGGCCCCGGGCACCGAGGTGAAGCCGCCCAGGATCAGGACCGGCAGCGCCTTCAGGGCGATCAGCGAGAGGCTGAACTGCACGCCGCTCTTGGCGCCCCACATGATGCCGGCCACGATGGCCACCAGCCCCGCCGCCGACCACACCACGATCCAGATGGTGTTGAGCGGGATGCCGATGGAGAGCGCGGCCTCGTGGTCGTCCGCCACCGCGCGGAGGGCGCGGCCGATCCGGGTGCGCTGGAAGAAGACCGCCATCACCGCCACCAGCACCGCCGCGGTGATCGCCGCGGTCAGCTCGAGCCGGTTGACCTGCACGCCCAACACCATGAACGAGCTGTCCGGGATGCCCACGTCGAGCCGCTTGACGTTGCTCCCCCACACCAGCTCCCCGAAGCCTTCCAGGAAAAAGTTGAGGCCGATGGTGGCCATGAACAGGATGATCTGCTCCTGGTTGACGAGCGGGCGCAGCACCACCCGCTCGATCGCGAACGCGAGCGCGCCCATCACCGCCATCGTGGCCAGCAGGGCCAGCGCCAGCGGGGCCCCGCGCTCCATCAGGCCGACCAGGGTCAGGGCCGCGAAGAGCACCATGACCCCCTGGGCGAAGTTGAAGACGCCGGAGGCCTTGTAGATGAGCACGAAGCCGAGGGCCACCAGGGAGTACATGAGCCCGGCTGCGAGGCCGCCGATGATCACCTCGGCCAGGAAGGCGGGGGCGCCCGCCATGTCCTTCACGGGGCCGACCAGCACCGCGTAGAGGAGCTCAAGCATGGCTCACCCCGAGGTAGGCGTCGATGACGCCCTGGTCGGCGCGCACCTCGTCGGGCCGCCCGTCCGCGATCTTCCGCCCGTAGTCGAGCGCCACGACTCGGTCCGAGATGTCCATCACCACGCTCATGTCGTGCTCGATCAGGGCGATGGTGGTCCCGAACTCGTCGTTGACGCCGAGGATGAAGCGGCACATGTCCTCCTTCTCCTCGACGTTCATGCCCGCCATCGGCTCGTCCAGGAGCAGGAGCTTGGGCTCGGCGGCCAGGGCGCGGGCCAGCTCCACCCGCTTCTGCAGGCCGTAGGGCAGCGTGCCGGCGCCCGCCTTGCGAATCGCCTCGATCTCCAGGAAGTCGATGATGCGCTCGACGGAGGCCCGGTGGGCGAGCTCCTGCCGCATGGCCGGGCCCCAGTAGAGCGCCTCCAGCAGGAAGCTGCCGCGCATCTTGAGGAGCCGTCCGGTCATGATGTTGTCGAGCACGCTCATGCCCTTGAACAGGGCCACGTTCTGGAACGTGCGCGCGACCCCGAGGGCGGCCACGTCGTAGGGCCGCAGGTGCGTCCGGTCGCGCCCCTCGAAGCGGATCTGGCCCGCGGTCGGGTGGTAGAAGCCGCTGATCACGTTGAGCAGCGTGGTCTTGCCCGCCCCGTTGGGGCCGATGATCGCCACGATCTCCCCGCGGACGATGTCGAGGCTCACCCGGTCGAGAGCTTGGATCGCCCCGAAGCGCACGCTCACCTCGTCGACTTCCAGCAGCGGAGTCGACGACGCGACCGGCGGCGGGCTGGTCGGCTCCCTCACGCGGGCGCTCCTCCCGTCCCGAACGTCTCGGCCTCGCCGAGCCGGACCGCGGCCCGCACGGTGGCGACCCGGCCGTCCTCGTAGGTCACCTGGGCTTCGACCTGCACCGACTCGCCGCCGCCGTAGAGCGCGTCGATGAGCGGGGCGTACTTCTGGCCGATGAAGCCCCGGCGTACCTTGCGGGTGCGGGTGATCTCCTGGTCGTCCGGGTCGAGCTCCTTGTGCAGCAGGAGGAAGCGCCGGATCTGGGCCCCGCGGAGCGCCTCGTCCTCGAGGAGGCTCCGGTTGACCCGCACCACCTCCTGCCGGATCAGCTCGTAGACCTCGGGCTTCTGGGCGAGGTCAGTGTAGCTCGTGTAGGCGAGCCCGCGCCGCTCCGCCCAGTTGCCGACCGAGACCAGGTCGATGTTGAGCAGGGCGGCCACGAACGGGCGGCCGTCGCCCACGCAGACCGCTTCCTTCACGTAGGGGGAGAACTTCAGCTTGTTCTCGAGGTACTTCGGCGCGAAGAGGGTGCCCCCGGCCAGACGGCCCACGTCGCGGGCCCGGTCGATGATCTTGAGGTGGCCGTCCTTGTCGAAGAAGCCCGCGTCGCCGGACTGCACCCAGCCGTCCAGGAGGGTCTCGCGGGTGGCCTCCGGGTTCTTGAAGTAGCCCTGGAACACGCCCGGGCTCCGGTAGAGTACCTCCCCGCTCGGGCTCACCCGCACCTCGACGCCGGGCAGCGGCGGCCCCACCGTATCGAGCTTGACGTCGCCGTCCTGCTGGATACAGATGAGCGCGCTCGACTCGGTCATGCCGTAGAGCTGCTTCACGTTGATCCCGAGCGAGCGGTAGAACTCGAAGAGCTCAGGCCCGATGGCCTCCCCCGCGGTGTAGGCGACCCGGATCCGGCTCATGCCCAGGTTGTCGCGCAGCGGGCCGTAGACCAGCAGCCGGCCGAGTGGGTAGAGCATCCGGTCCGCGAGGGCAGCGGGGCGGTGGGCGAGGCGGGCGCGCTCCACCCGGCGGGCCAGGTCGAGGAAGAAGCCCACCAGGCGGCGCTTGATCCACGCGCTGTCGTCGATCCGGATCCTCACCGACGTGAGGATGTTCTCCCAGATGCGGGGCGGCGCGAAGAAGTAGGTCGGGCCGATCTCCTTGAGGTCGGCGAGCACGGTGGCCGCGCTCTCCGGGCAGTTGGTGGTGAAGCCCGCCACCATCGACTGGCTGAAGGAGAACATGTGGTCGCCGATCCACGCCATCGGCAGGTAGGCCATGACCTCCTCGGACTCGTCGAGCCGCTCGCGGGTCACCGCGCTGCGCGCGGTCTCGATGAGGTTCCGGTGGGAGAGCATCGCGCCCTTGGGCCGGCCGGTGGTTCCGGAGGTGTAGGCGATGACCGCGGTGTCCTCCGCGCGGCCACGGGCCACCTCCTCGTCGAAGTAGCCCGGGCGCTCCTGGTCGAACCGGCGGCCGCGCTCCTGCAGCTCCTCGAGGCTCAGCAGGCAGGAGTCCTTGTAGTGCCGGAGGCCCCGCGGGTCGTCGTAGATGACGTACTCGAGCCCCGGGCACGACTCCCGCACGTGGAGGAGCTTGTCGACCTGCTCCTGGTCCTCGACGATCGCGAAGCGCGCCTCCGCGTGGTCGACGATGAACTCCATCTCCTTCTCGATGGAGTCCTGGTAGAGCGGGACCGCG
>DASZJM010000755.1:0-9307 GCA_035948165.1 Candidatus Methylomirabilota bacterium | reverse complement strand
AGCCAGCACATCGCGCCCCTGCTGCAGCAGCACTGCCAGGAATGTCACCGGCCCGGCGGCGGCGCCCCGTTCGCGCTGGCCGCCTACCCCTACGTCTACCAGCGGCGCGACAAGATTCTCGAATCGGTCGAGAAGCGGCGCATGCCGCCGTGGAAGGCGGTCGCCGGCTATGGGGATCTGGCGGGCGAGCGCCGGTTGTCGGACGTCGAGATCGCGACGGTCGCCCGCTGGGTCGCCGCGGGTGCTCCCGAAGGCGATCCGCGCGATCTGCCACCGCCACGCGCGTTCACGACCGCGACCGCCCTCGACGCGGCCGATCTCGTGCTGCGGCCCGAGCAGAGCTTCACGGTGCCGGCGCGCGGCGGCGACGTCTACCGGTGCTTCAGCATGCCGACGTCGTTCTCCGAAGATCGCTATTTCACCACGGCCGTGGTCGTGCCGGGCAATCCCAAGATCGTCCACCACGTGCTGGCGATGGTCGATCCCACCGGGGTGTCGGCGGGAATGTCGCCGGGCGGGCTCGGTCACGATGGCGCGTACGGCTATCCGTGCTTCGGCGGGCCGGGCTTCAGGATCGACGGCTACCTCGGCGGCTGGGCCCCCGGCGCCCGCCCGTGGGAGCTGCCGGAAGGCGTTGGGATGCTCCTGCCGAAGGGCGCGCGCGTCGTGGTGCAGCTCCACTACCACAACGCGCAGCTCACGGAGCAGACGGACCTGACCGAGCTGCGGTTACGCGCGGCGAAGGGCCCGGTGCAGAAGCGGCTGCACTTCATGCGGGTCGGCCAGTTCAGGCTGACGATCCCGGCCGGCAATCCACGATACGAGATCGAGGCGGGATCCGTCGTGGGCCGGCCGATGCAGCTGATCGCAATCCATCCGCACATGCACATGCTCGGGCGAGAGATGAAGGTCTGGGCCCGGATGAAGGACGAGTCCATCAAGCCGCTCATTCACATCGACGACTGGGATTTCAACTGGCAAGGCTTCTACTGGTTCCGCACGCCGGTGGCGCTGCCCGTTGCCTCCTGGATCGAGCTCACGGCCGCGTGGGACAACTCGGAACAGAATCCGAGAAACCCGAACAAGCCGCCGCGTGACGTGTACTGGGGCGAGCGAACCGTCGACGAGATGGGGCACGCCGCCATCCTCTATACGCTGGACGAGGAGAAGCTGAAGTAACGGGCGTAACGGGCGCGGCGTCACTCCACCCCAACGAGCCGGAGCTCGTCGGCGCGGTGACAGGCAACGAAATGGGCCGGAGAGGTCTCTCGCCAGCCCGGCGACTGCGTCCGGCACACGTCGACCACGTACGGACAACGGGGGTGGAAGTAGCAGCCACTGGGTGGAGAGGCCGGGTTCGCCACGTCTCCTTCAAGTACGACGTCCCGTGAGCGTACCCGAGGATCCGGTTCTGGAACGGCGGACAGGAGGGCCGCCGTGTACGGGTGCTTGGGGGTGGCGAAGAGCTCGGCGGTCGTACCCAGCTCCACCATGCGCCCCACGTACATCACGGCCACGCGTTGGCTTATGTGTCTCACGACACTCAGGTCGTGAGCCACGAAGAGATAGGTCAGTCGAAACTCCGCCTGCAGGTCGATCAAGAGATTCAGGATCTGCGCTTGTACCGAGACGTCCAGCGCCGAGACGGGCTCGTCGGCCACCACCAGGCGAGGGTGAAGGGCCAGCGCCCTCGCGATGCCGATCCGCTGCCGTTCGCCCCCGCTGAAGGCATGGGGGAACCGCCGCATGTACTCGGGGCGAAGCCCGACACGGCGGAGGAGGTCCGCGACCCGTTCTTCACGCTCCCGTCGATTCCTCATGCCGTGCACCAGCAACGGCTCGCCCACGAGATCGAGCAGAGTCATGCGCGGGTTGAGCGAGGTGAACGGATCCTGGAAGATCATCTGCATCTCCCGCCGCAGCGCCCGCAGCTCCGACGGGCGGAGCTGCCCCATCTCGATCACGGCCCCGTCGGCGACCTTCATGAAGATCTGGCCCGCCGTCGGCTCGATGGCGCGAAGGATGCAGCGCGCGGTGGTGGTCTTCCCGCAGCCGCTCTCCCCGACGAGTCCTAGCGTTTCCCCTTCATCGATGTGGAAGTCGACACCGTCCACCGCCCGGACGTGGCCCACCGTCCGCTTCCAGAAGCCCTTCCGGATCGGAAAGAGCTTCTGCAGCCCGGCGACCCGCAGCAGGACCGGTTTGCTCATCGTTACTCGTAGAGGAAACAGCTGACGGCGTGCCGATCGCTGACGAGCCGCAGGCTCGGCTCCTGCCGGTCACACCTCCCCGCCATGAAGTCCTCACAGCGCGGATGGAAGGGGCATCCCGAGGGTCGATCATAGGGGTGCGGCACGGAGCCGGCGATGGGAGTCAGCCGCTGGCGCGCGCTCGAGCGAATGCGGGGAATGGAGCGCAGGAGGGCCTTGGTATACGGATGGCGCGGGGCGTGGAAGATCTCGTCCACCGGCGCCTGCTCGACCACACGACCCAGGTACATCACCGCCACGTCCCTCGCCATCTCGGCGACCACGCCCAGGTCATGGGTGATGAGCATGATCGCCATCCCGTCATCCTGCTGGAGCTGGCGCATCAGCCGCAGAATCTGCCGCTGGGTCGTCACGTCGAGTGCGGTCGTCGGCTCGTCCGCGATCAGCAGGGTCGGGTTGCACGAGAGCGCCATCGCGATCATGGCCCGCTGGCGCAGGCCTCCGCTCAGCTGACTGGCGAGCTGGCTCACCCGCTCTTCGGGCGATGACACGCCGACCCGTTGCAACATCTCGATCGTCTTCGCGCGTGCCTGCCTCCGATCGAGCCGCTGGTGCAGGACGATCGCCTCGCTGATCTGGTCTCCGATGGTGTGGACGGGGCTGAACGAGGACATCGGCTCCTGGAAGATGAGCGCGATCTCCGCTCCCCGGATCGCCCGGATGTCCTCGCCATCCGGCGCGAGCTTGGCCAGGTCGATCACGCGGTCGGCCTCCGGCCGGCCCGCGACGGCTCGACGACGAAACCAGATCTCCCCCTCCACGATCCGACCCGGCCGATCGACGATCCCCAGGATCGAGCGGGCCGTCACGCTCTTCCCGCAGCCGCTCTCACCAACGATGCCCAGCGTGCCTCCCGGAAGCAGGTCGAAGGTCACGCCATCCACCGCCTTCACCGTGCCCTCGTCCTGGGGAAAGTAGGTCTTCAGGTCTCGAACGGAAAGAAGCGGCGGGTCCACGCTAGCGCCCATAGGGATCGGCGGCATCGCGCAGTCCGTCGCCGAGAAAGTTGAAAGCCATGACCACGACGATCACGGGCACGGCCGGGAGCATCAGCCAGGGGGAGATAGCCACCGTCTGGACGTTCTGGGCCTGCTGCAACAGGACTCCCCAGCTGATGGCGGGCGGGCGCAAGCCCAGGCCGAGGAAGCTGAGGGAAGTCTCGCTCACGATCATCGCGGGCAGGGCCAGCGTGGTGGCCGCGATGATATGACTCATGAACGATGGCACCATATGCACGAAGATGGTCCGCATCTGGGTACACCCGACCAACCGGGCGGAGACGACGAAGTCTTCCTCGCGCATGGCGAGGAAACGACCTCGAACGACGCGCGCCAGATCCGTCCACGCCAGGAGCGAGATGATGATCGTGATGGCGAAATAGACTTGGAGAATGGACCAATCCCGGGGGAGGGCCGCGGCCAGCCCCATCCACAACGGGATGGTCGGAATCGAGCGGAGAATCTCGATGACCCGCTGGACCAGAGTGTCGGCGAGCCCGCCGTAGAACCCCGAGAGCCCGCCCAGGACGACGCCCAGCACGAGGCTCGCCGTCACCCCGAGCAGCCCGATGGTGAGCGAGATGCGCGTGCCGTACATCAGTCGCGACCATAGGTCCCGGCCCTGCACGTCCGTGCCCAGCAGAAAGATCGTTCTGGAGGCGTCGAGGCCCCCGTCGACGCCGATGAGATGACGCGTGGCCGGCACCACGCCGAGGAATCGGTACTCGAAGCCGGCGGCGAAGAACCGAAGCGGGATCTTGTGGCTGGGATCGGCTCGATAGACCCGGCGGTAAGTCTGTGGGTCGCGGACACCCTCGACGCGGTAGACGTGGGGGCGGAAGCGCCAGCCATCGAACCAGCGGATCGGCTGCGGCGGCATCAGCGAGCGCTGCGCCTCGGAGGCATTCGGGTCGGCGTAGGCGAGAAAGTCCGCCCCCAGGACGACCAGATAGAAGCCAATAACCACGACCCCGCTGGCCACGGCCACGCGATGCTTGCGGAACCGCCACCACATCAGCTGCCACTGCGAGGCCACGAAGATACGCTGACTGTCCGCCGCGACGGAGATCGGTCCCTGAACAGGAGCGCTCGCGGGATCGAGGCCGACGGCGGGGTTGGCCATCAGGTGTCTTCGAGCCGGATGCGCGGGTCGATCAACACGAGGAGAATGTCCGACACAAGCGTCCCGATCACCGTCATCACTCCCAGGAGCAGCACGATCGTTCCCGCCAGGAACATGTCCTGCGAGACGAGGGCCTTCAGCAGGAGCGGCCCGACGGTGGGCAATCCGAGCACGATGGACACGATGATGCTCCCCGACACGATGTACGGCAGGGTGTAGCCGACCGTGCTCGCGAACGGGTTGAGGGCCACCCGTACCGGGTATTTCAGGATGACCCGGATCCAGGAGAGGCCCTTGGCACGTGCCGTCACCACGTAGGGTTTGCGCAGCTCGTCCAGCAGGTTCGCCCGCATGATGCGGATCTGCTGCGCCGTTCCCGCCAAGCCCAGGATCAACGCGGGGATGGGGAGATGCTTGACGAGGTCCCACACGCGTGCCCCGCTCCACGGGGCATCCTGGAGCTCCGGGGAGAACAGACCGCCGATGTGAGCGTTGAAGAGCGTGAACCCGAGGTAGAGCAGCACCAGAGCGAGGAGGAAGTTGGGCACGGCGAGCCCGATGAAGCCCACGAACGTCGCGAGGTAGTCGCCGGGAGAATACTGCCGCACCGCGGAATAGATGCCGATGGGCAGGGCGAGCACCCAGGTGAGGAGGAGGGCGGCCACCGAGACCGCCACCGTCAGCCACAGGCGGTCTCCGATGACCTCGGTGACGGGCCGCCTCCATTCCATGGACGTGCCGAAGTTGCCCTGCGCGATCAGCTTGACCCACTTGAAGTACTGGACGTAGATGGGCTGGCCGAGGCCGTACTGGATCCTCAGGTTCTGCGCTTCCTCGTCGGTGACCACGCTGCCCATCGTCGCCATCTGGGCGATGTAGGAGGTGACGAAGTCACCCGGCGGCAGCTGGATGATGGCGAAGGACAGGACGGAGATCGCCCAGACGGTGAACACCGCGAGGAGGGCGCGCCGTCCGAGGTACCCGAGCACCGGCGCGCCCTCCGCGGCCTACCTCTTCCAGTAGAACGTCACCGGCCGGGAGATTGTCGGGGTCTTGCCGTCCGGACTGTTGTACTGCCGTGACGGGACGTTCCCCATGTTCGTCTTGACCACGCGCACGCCCATGGAGGCCGGGCCCATGCCGATCACGCCGATGATGTACACTTCCTCGGCGGCGATCTTCCAGACCTCCTTGCCGAGGGCGATCCGCTCCTTCTCGGGCACCCCGTACGCGCGCCTGAACTTCTCCATGAGCTCCTTCATGCGCGCGGGAGGTTCTTTCCCTTGGGTGCCCGCGGACTGAAACCATTTCGCGTAGAGCGGACCCGAGGTCGCCACCACGGCGATGGTGTCGAAGGGGAACACGTGGGTCGGGAAGGTGAACATGTGCTCGCTGCCGTCGTTGTTCCAGGCCGCGAGCTGCTGCTCGTTGGCGACGGTCCGCTGAATGGCCAGGCTCCGATCCACCTCCTGCACCACGAGATCGATGCCGATCTTCTTCCACTGCTCCCGGATCATCTCCGAGATCTGCGTGAACTGGACGAACTGACCGCCGAGCGTCATGATCTCGAGGCGGAGGCGGCCCTTGCCGTCCGCGCGCAGCCGGTAGCCCTCGGCGTCTTTCTTGGCGAGGCCAACCTTGTCCAGCATCTCATTGGCCTTCTTGACGTCCAGCGTCGCCCAGAGCTTGCGGTACTGGGGACCGGGATTGTATTTGTTGCTGTCGGCGGGCACCACCGAGCTCGGCGTGCCCGTCCCTAGCCAAAAGGTCTCGTTGATCTGGTCGCGGTCGATCCCCAGCGAGAGCGCGCGCCGGAAGTCTGCCGTGTTCATCCACTTCGCGATCTCGGGGTCGGCCTCGTAGCTCAGGTTGAACTTGATGATCATGTCGCCGCCGTAGTCCCCGGGGTCGAGGTAGACCTTGTAGCCTCCCTTCTGCTGGTTCTCGAGGAAGACGGGCAGCTTGCCGAGATCGAGGTGCCGCTGCTGCCAGTCGTACTCGCCCGCGATCGCCCGGAGGTTGAGGACTTCCAGATTCTCGGCGAGCGTCAGCACCACCCGGTCGATGTAGGGCAGCTGGTTGCCCGCGGTGTCCACGAAGACGCTGTAGGGATTGCGCTCGAGCGTCCACGTCGGCTTGTTGATGGGCGTCACCGTTTTCCACGGCGTGATGACCGGCAGCTCCGGGTTGAGCGACCAGTCGCTCTTGTAGAAGAACATCCGGACCCAGCTGTCGAACTTCTCGTCTTTGACCTTCCTGTCGATCTCCGCCTGCGAGGTATATTTCGGATGGAACTGCTTGAGGTAGTGCGCGGGCGCGTACCCACCCAGCCCGAACGCCCCTCGCCAGGCCTGCCCGGCGAGGTCGGTGGAGCCGGCCAGCACGTCGGGCAGCATGAAGTAGGGCTCGGCGAACTTGAGCTTGACCGTGTAGGTGTCGACCTTCTGGACCTCGCCCTGCTTGCCGTTGATCGCCATCGCCGCCGAGGGCGTGGGCACGAGGTCCTTGTTCCGATAGATGTCCTCGAACCAGAACACGAAGTCATCCGCGGTGAACGGCTTGCCGTCGCTCCAGTTCATCCCCCGGCGCAGATGCAGGACGAGGGTCTTGCCGCCATCCTGCATCTCATAGGCCTTCGCGATGTTGGGGGTGACCCGGTCGCCCGTGTAGTCCCAGAACAACAGGTGGTCGGGGCCAGAGCAGCAGCGATACCCGTTCCAGAAGTCGGCCGGCCCCGTGAAGCCGCCGCGCCACGTCCCGCCGTACTTGCCGATCTCGTGCAGCGGCTTGATGACAAGCGGGTCCTGCCCGATGCGGTCCGCCACCGGCGGCAGCTTGCCCGCCTTGACCATCTCCGCCAGCTGGGGCGCCTCACTGAACTTCTTGGGGAACTTCGCCGGGTCGGTGATGACGTCTGGGCCTTCCAGCTTGCCGATCAACGTGCTCTTGGAGGCGTCCGCTGCGAGTGCAGCTGCTGCGACCACGCAGATGAGCGCCCCCACCAAGAGGGTGACGATGAGTCGGGACCGGAGCATGCTTGTCTGCGGCCTATGCCAAAGGTTGGCCATAACGCGTCCCCCTTATCTTGTGTGCTCCGACCGAAGTGGCTCAGCGCGCCCCTCGCGGACAAGCCGTCCCGCGGGGTGCGGCGATCCTGCCAGCCTTTAAGTGAAGAGTCAAATGCCGGGAAGCCTTCAGGGGCAAGCCGGTGCCTTTCACGAAAGGGGTGGGCGGCCGACCGAAAGCGCCTCCCATCAGGGAGCCGGCTTTTGGTAGTATGCGCCGCGCTACTTTGTCGCCACGAGTCCATCACGGTGGGGGAGGAGTGTCATGCATACGTATGCGGCGGCAGGCGCCGCATTTCTGCTTGCGGTGTTGTGGTTAATCCGCTGCCGCCCGAGGTGTTGGCCTCGATTTCAGCGTACTACCGGCGCGTGACGACTGACGCGGTGAACCGGCTGGTCGCGCTGGTGATGATTCTGACTCTGCTCGCGATCGGCGCGGAAATCGTCGAGGGAGCAAATTTGTGGTGGATCGGATGGGGATCGATGGTACTTGCCGGAAGCGGTGTCATCCCCACGCTTACCCGTACCGTGCCGAACGCCCGGCGGCTCGGAAGCGGACAGGATTCCGCCGAGAAACCGTCGGCGCTGGCGCGCGCGATCTACCGGGATCATCGATTCAGTCTTGCGCACATGAGCTTGGTGCTCGGCCTGCAGCTGATCGCTCGGTAGGGTCGGACCTGGTGATCGTCACCGGAGAGCTTGGATCAATGAGTTCTAAGAACATCGTTGCGATCGTGCTGGCGCGGTCGTCCGCCTACGCCATCTCGTACGATCGACGCAGCAAGGGCGAGTGAGACCACAGGAGCCATTGCCCGCATGAAACCTCTCGACCCCGCGGCCCGCGCCTCCCGTCCCGATCACGACGTGCACCTCACCGAGAACGTCCCAGTCCCCATGCGCGATGGCGTCCGCATGGCGACCGACGTCTACCGCCCGGCCCGCGACGGCCGCCCGCTCGCCGACCGCCGCCCCGTGCTGCTCCACCGCACGCCCTACAACAAGGTGGAGACCGAGGCCACCTCCGGCCAGTGCCGTTTCTTCGCCTCGCGCGGCTACGTGGTAGTGAACCAGGACTGCCGCGGCTGCTTCGGCTCGGAAGGCGACGTGAACTTCCTGATCCCCGAGGCCGGGGACGGCGCCGACACCATCGCCTGGATCCGCAAGCAGGAGTGGTGCGACGGCACGGTGGGCACCTTCGGCACCTCGTGGTCCGGCTGGACGCAGACCGCCCTGGCCGCGCTGGGCCCCGAGGGGCTCGCGACCATGGTGGCGAACATGAGCGGCGCCGACGCCCACGAGAGCAGCGTGCGCCACGGCGGCGCCCTCGAGCTGCGCTTCCTCGCCTGGGCCTTCTGGCATTCGGCCTACAACACCCAGGCCGCCCTGACCGCGCAGCCCCACGTGCAGGCCGCGCTGAACCAGGGCGCCCCGCGCTTCTCCGACTGGCTCGAGCGCATGCCCATCCGCCCCGGCCAGACCCAGCTGGCCCTGGTGCCGCCCTACGAGAAGTGGGCGCTCGAGATCCTCACCCGCGCCGACTACGACGACTACTGGAAGCACCCGAGCGTGGACTTCCGCCGCCACTGGGACCGCGTCCCCAACATGCCGATCTTTCTCGTGGGCGGCTGGTACGACTCCTACACACGCGCGACGTTCCAGAACTTCGTCGGCCTGGGCGCCGACGGGCGGCGCCCGGTGCGCGCCCTGATGGGCCCGTGGACCCACGGGGGCAAGACCATGGAGCTCTCCTACGCGGGCGACGTGGAGTTCGGCCACGACGCCGCGCTGCCGAGCTTCGACGAGCTGCACCTGCGCTGGTACGACCGCTGGCTGCGCGGCGTGGACAACGGC
>DASZJM010000754.1:0-4737 GCA_035948165.1 Candidatus Methylomirabilota bacterium | reverse complement strand
GATCGCGACTTCCTGGTGGCGCGGGGCCTCAACCCGGGCGGCCCGGTCATCACCAAGCCGTTCACCATCGAGTACCTGGCTCGGCGGGTCCAGATGGTGCTGGGCGAGTCGCGCGCCTCTGCGTCGACCGCCGCCGCCCGCGCCCGCTAGACTCCCGGCGCCCCGCATTGACGCGCGGCCCGGCTCGTTGTATGAGCCGGGCCATGACGCCTTCCTCGATCCGCTCGCGGCTCGTCGCGGGGGCGCTCTGCGCGCTCACGCTGTCCCCGGCCGCGCCCGCCCTCGCGGCGTGCGCGGCGTCCGCCCGGCCCGCCGACACGCCGATCGCCCTCGTGCTGTCGGGCGGGGGCGCCAAGGGCGCCTACGAGGCGGGGGTGGCCGCCGCGCTCGCGGAGCGCGGGGTCCCGATCCGCCTCGCGGCGGGCTCATCGGCCGGCGCGCTCAACGCGGCCATGATCGCCGACGGCCGGCTCGACCGGCTGGAGGCGCTCTGGCGGGGGCTCACCCGCCGGCGGGTGTACTCGCTGCGCACGCGCGTGCTCTTCGCGGGCCTCCTGCCCGGATGGCTCACCCTGCTGGCCCTCGACCGTGCGGGCTCCCTGTTCGACGCGGGCCCGCTGCGCGAGCTGATCGACACCTCACTCGATCTCGAGCGCATCCGGGCCTCGCCGGTGCGGCTGCTCGTGATCACCACCGACCTCGCGCGTCGCCAGCCGCGCGTCTTCGACAACCAAACCGTCACCCGCGAGGTGCTGATGGCCGCCGCCGCGGTCCCGGGCGCCTTCCCCGCGGTGGACGTCGACGGCACGCTGCTGGTGGACGGCGGCCTCACCGGGCGCGCGCCGGTGCTGGAGGCCCTCGCGGCGGACACGACGGTGGAGCGGGCGGTGGTGGTGATGAGCTACGCGCCGCAGGAGCAGGGCAGTCCGCCCACCACGATGCGGCGCGCGCTCGAGGAAGCCTTCGAGATGGGGATGATCCACCAGATCCAACGCGACGTGGAGCTGGCCCGCTTCAAGTTCCCGTCGGTGGAAGTGCAGCTGCTGACCCCGTCGGCGCCGCTGGCGCTGCGCCCGCTCGACTTCGATCCGGCCGGCATGGCGGGCGCCCTCGAGCGCGGGCGCGCCGACGCGGTGGCCTGCCTCAGCGGCTGGGGGCGGCGGTGACCTGCGCCGATCCGGTGTCGCGCACCAGGAAGTGCACGCGGCGGTTCTGGCCCTGACAGGCCGTGCTGCGATTGGCGCAGAGCGCGCCGTCCTCGCCCCGCGAGACCACCGTGATGCGGCTCGCCGCGACGCCGCGGGCGACCAGGTAGTCCATCACCCACTTGGCCCGGCGCTGGGCCAGGGCGAGGTTCGCGAGCCGGGGCCCGGCCGCGTCGGTGTAGCCCTCGAGGATCACGAGCTGCTCCTGATGTGCCTTGAGCCACGCGGCCGCCGCGTCGAGCGCCTTCCGCCCGTCGCGATCGGCGTGGACCTGGCCGGTGGCGAAATGCACGTCGGGAAGCTCCGCGCGGGTGGAGAACGTCGCGGCGGGATCGGCCCCGGGGGCGGAGCCGGCGGTGTCCGGCGCGGGCGCGGCGTCCGGCCAGACGGGAGGCGCCGGCGGCGTGGCGGGAGCGCTCGCGGTGACCGCGGCCGGGGCCGGCGCGTCCACGTGGTGGGCGCATCCGACGCCGAGCGGCGCCAGCACCGCGAGCGTGAGGGCGACGCGTCCGATCGTCGTCATCGAGACCCGCCCGGGATCAGGCCAGCTCGTGACGCTCGGTCAGCCGGTCGTGCAGCATCCCGAGACCGAACTCGAGCTCGGTGGCCAGGGACTGGAGCTGATCCAGACGATTGCCGTCGGGGCGGAGGCAGCCGTCTTCCAGCAGACGGCCGTGCCCGAGCACTGCGAGACTCAGAAGACTCGCCTTCGCGAACAGCCGCTCCACGTAGTCGGCCAGGACATCCTCGGTCTGGGTCATGGGTTGCTCCCTTTCTGGGGGCTCGGGCCGGATACGGACCGGCCGGCGTTGGGCCACATTGGGCATAGGACATGCCACGGACTGTGTGATGTAACTAGCAGATAAATTTCAAGATTTCGCTCCACATCTCTATCCCGTCTCGTCAGCGCGGAAACAGCGTTCCCATCGGCCCGTCAGAGGCCCGACATTCTCACGTGCGGAGTCGCGCGCCGGCCGTGCCACCATGGAGGAGGCGCGGCCGTGCCGGATCGCCGGGCGGGCGCGCGAGAGGGGGTCGGGCATGACCGCGGAAGCACGGATTGCGTGGGTCGAGCGGGGCGCCGACGGCGTCGCGATCATCGTCGGGCTCGGGCTCTGGCTGGGCGCGCCGCAGGCGCGTCTTCCGATCACGCGGCCCATGCTGCTGGTCGCGGCCGGTGTGGTGCTGCTCGCGGTCGGTCTCGTGCGCGATCTCGCCCGCATCGCGCTCGCGGGGCGCCCGGTCGTGACCGCGCCGGACCGTCATCCCGGCGAGGTGCGCCTCTGTCTCGAGTCCACCGCGGGGCTCGCCGCGGTGGCGGCCGGTCTTGCGTGGTGGCTCACGAGCGCGGGCCCGGCGCTCCCGATCTCGAGCGGTGCCCTCGTGCTGGCGCTCGCCGCGGTGGCGGCGCTCGGTCACCTCACGCGCAATCTCGTCGTGGTCGTGCGCCGGGAGCCCGCGCACCGCAACGTCGTCTTCTGGTCGTGAGCGGCCGCCGCGCCTGAGTCGCGCGGCGCCGTCTCAGAGCGCGCCCAGGAGCGTGGCGGCCCGATTGTAGTCGCGGCCGGCCACCCACAAGATCGCCCCGTAGCGGCCGGCCCCCGCGCACACCGCGTCGATCGCGGTGACGTTGATGCGCGCCGCCGCGAGCTTGCCGAGCACCTCGCCGATCACCCCCACGCGGTCCTCGCCCAGGAGCAGGAAGGCGCGCTTGGGTCCGGTGATCTTCCACTTCGAGCGCCGGGCGAAGCCGCGGAACGCGGCGGAATCCGCGGGCACGAAGTCGAGCTGGGAGCCGCGCCCCTCCGGGAAGCCGGAGAACGCGACCAGGTTGATGCCGGCCTCCTGCAGCGCGGCGAGGTAGCGGGCGCCCTCGCCCGCCTTGTTCGGCGCCTGCACGTAGAAGTAGTCGACGCGCTGCACGGTGTCAGGCATGGCGGGCCTCCTCGTGCTCGAGCTCGGTGCCGAGCGCCTCGTTGAAGCGATTGGTGAAGTTGGCGGCCGCGACCGTGAGGGTGAGCTGGACCAGCGCCTCCGGCCCGAGGCGCTGACGCAGCGTCTCCACGAGCCCGGCCTCCACCTGGACCGCGGTGGTCATGGCCTCCGCGTAGCCGATCACGAGCCGCTCGAGCTCGGAGAAGAGCGGGCTCGTGCGGTACTCGGCGAGCGCGTCGAGCTGCTCCCTGGGGATGCCCGCCCGGCGGCCGGCCGCGCCGTTGTGGGTCACGCAGTAGCGGCAACGGTTGAGCTGGGAGGCCCGCACGTAGGCCAGGTAGCGGAGCCGCAGGTCGAGCGGGCCCTCGCCCAGGCGCGGGTACCAGGCATGGAAGGGCGGCAGGGAGCGGGCGTGGTGGGCCATGAGCCGGAAGATGTTGAGCACGCGCCCGCCGCCCGCCTGGAGCGTGTCGTAGAGGGACTGCACCTCGGGCGGCACCTGCGCCCGGTCGAGATAGGGGAGCCTCGCCGCCATCGTCGCCGTCTCCTCCGCGCCGGGGAAAGCGGCGGGCTCGGCCCCGCGCGCGGCTCGGCGCGTCGCCGCATCATTGCGCGGGCCTTCGGGCCGGTCAAGGCGGCGCTCACAGGATCGCCAGGTGCACCGCCTGGCTCTCGAAGAGCAGCGCGGCGCCGCGATGCTTGTCGATCGCGAACTCGAACAGGCGCCCGACCCCCGCGCTCGCGCGCAGCGAGCCCTCCACGCGCGCGGCCCCGCGCAGGAGCCCGTCCACGCGGCTCCGTGCCGCGCCCTCGTCCCAGCCGGTCGGAGCGACCCTGTAGCCGTCGAGGGCGTAGGCGCGCAGCAGCTTGGGCCACTCGCGGGCGAAGAGGCTCTCGGCGTGGAAGAGGTCGAGCCCGGCCAGGCTCGCGCCCACGAAGACCGCGGCGCCGCCGACTCCCGATAGCGGGATCGACTCGAGCGTCCGCGTCGCCTGGTCGAGGTGGGCCTTCACCTCCGGGGCCTCGTACACCGACTGGTAACTGCCGGTCCGGGACTCGGCCTGCACGCTCTGCCGGGCCGCGGCCACGCCCGACCAGATGCGCGACTGCTCCGCCTTGCCGAGCACCTGCGAGCGGACGCTCGGCTGCACCACCGTCGAGCGGCTCTCGAAGTCCTTCCGCCCCTCGTTCCAGCGGCCCTGCTCCACGCAGTAGACCGAGATGTTCCGGGGCCCGCTCAGCGGCGGGAGCAGCAGGTCCTCGCGCAGCACCCGGTTCTGCTTGCCTCCGATCAGGATCTCGCCGGCGAGCAGCAGGACGTGGACCTTGCCGCGATTCTCCGCGATCAGCTCGGGCACGCTGGCCTGGGCGCGCTCGACGACCGTGAGGGCGCCGCGGGCCCGCGCCTCGTCGAGCGTCAGGGTCTCCAGGGCCGCGCTGCCCTTCTTCGGGCTGCTGAGCAGCCAGAGCACCGAGAGGCCCCCCTGGCTGGCGGCGGGGCCGACCGTGAGCTGTCCGAGGGCCCGCGAGAGCTCCGGGCTGACCTGGCCGGCCACGCCGGGATCGGCGGACCCGGCCGCGTCGAGCAGGACCCGGA
>DASZJM010000753.1:0-5751 GCA_035948165.1 Candidatus Methylomirabilota bacterium | reverse complement strand
GATACTGAACGTCGCCCGCCATGCTCGAGCCCGCCACCGACGTCGGCAGCGCCCCAGAGTCCGCCTACGCGTGGACCCGTCTGTTCGCCGCGCTCCTGCTGTCGGCCATCGGCGGCATCGGGATGTGGTCGGTCATCGTGGTGCTGCCGGCGGTGCAGGCCGAGTTCGGTGTGGCGCGATCGGCCGCCTCCCTGCCTTACACCGTGACCATGATCTCCTTCGGCTTCGGCGGCATCCTGATGGGGCGCCTGTCCGACCGCTTCGGCATCTACGCGCCGGTCACGGGGGGCGCGCTCGTGCTGGGTGCGGGCTACCTCGTCGCGAGCCAGGCCACGAGCCTGTGGCAGTTCGTGCTCGCCCAGGGCCTGGTGGTGGGCGTCGCCGGCTCGGCCTCGTTCGCCCCGCTCATCGCCGACACCTCGCTCTGGTTCACCCGGCGCCGGGGCCTCGCGGTGTCGATCATCTCGAGCGGCAGCTACCTGGCGGGGACCGTGTGGCCGCCGGTGGTGCAGCACTTCATCCAGACGCTGGGCTGGCGGCGCACCTACGTGGGCATCGCGATCTTCTGCGTGGCCAGCATGGTGCCGCTCGCCATGGTGCTCCGCCGCCGCTCGCCGCTGCTCGCGCCGGTCGCGGCGGCGCCGCGGGCGGCCGCGTGGTCGGGGCAGCCGCTCGGCATGTCGCCGGGCGCGCTCCAGGCCGTGCTGGTCATCGCGGGGCTGAGTTGCTGCGTGGCGATGTCGATGCCGCAGGTCCACATGGTGGCCTACGCGGGCGATCTCGGGCACGGGGCGGCGCGCGGCGCCCAGATGCTCTCGCTCATGCTCGCCACCGGCATCGTGAGCCGGCTCGCGTCGGGCTGGATCTGCGACCGCATCGGCGGGCGGCGCACGCTGCTGCTGGGCTCGAGCCTGCAGGCGCTGGCCCTCGTCCTGTTCCTGCCCTTCGACGGCCTCGCGTCGCTCTACATCCTCTCCGCGCTCTTCGGCCTTTCGCAGGGCGGGATCACGCCGGCCTACGCGGTCATCATCCGGGAGTTCTACCCGCCCGAGGAGGCCGGGGTGCGGGTCGGCACCGTGCTGATGGCCACCCTGTTCGGGATGGCGCTCGGCGGCTGGATGTCGGGCGTGATCTACGACCTGAGCGGGTCCTACCAGGCCGCGTTCGTCAACGGCATCCTGTGGAACCTGCTGAACGTCGGCATCGCGGTGGGGCTGCTCCGCCAGCCGGGGCGGCCCGCCGAGCGGGCCTGGCGCTAGCGCGTCAGGCCGCCGGCGCCTTGTGCAGCCGGCCGTCCTTCATGATCATCAGCAGCGCGTCCTGCCGCTGGAGCCGCTTGATGTCGGTGAGCGGGTCGCCGTCGACCAGCAGCAGATCGGCGAGGTAGCCCGGCTTCACCTGCCCCAGCTCGTGGGGCCGGCCCATGATCTCGCCGCCCATGCGGGTCGCGGCCACGAGCGTCTCCATCGGGGAGAAGCCGAGCAGATCGACGAAGAGCATCAGGTCCCGCGCGTAGGTCCCGTGCGGGTTCCAGGCGAAGCCGTAGTCGCCCCCCGGCAGCACGCGGATGCCGCGCTTGCGCATGCGGCCCATGGTCTCGACCGACACCTCCAGCTCGTCGACGAGCCCGAGGTCGCGCGCCATCTGCGGGGTGAAGCCCCACTCGCTCGCCGTGTGGCAAGCCTGGTAGGTGAGACCCACCGCGGGAGCCACGAAGCACCAGTCGCGGTTGGCCTCGAGCAGGTCGAGGGCCTCCTCGTCCGCGAAGTTGGCGTGGTAGATGATGCCGATGCCGTGGCGCACGCACATCCTCACCGACTCCGCGCTGCGCGCGTGGGCGCAGACGCGCACCGCCCCCGCCCGCGCGATCTCGGTGGCGGCGGCCACCTCGGCGTCGGTCATCACCGCGCGCTGGGAGCGCGAGTTGCGCGGCCCGGTGTCTCCCGAGATGTTCAGCTTCAGGAGATCGGCGCCCTCCCGCACCAGGATGCGGCACACCCGGCGGATGGCGTCGGGCCCGTCGGCCACCCAGGAGAAGGTCGGCGTCTCGAGATACGGCAGGTGGAGCGTGTTCTCGTCGCCGAGCCCGCCGGTAACCGTGATCTCGGGGCCGTTGGCGAGGTAGCGGGGCCCGGGAATGCGGCCGGCCTCGATCTCGTTCCGGATCACGATGTCGAGACGCGGCTTGGCCGCCGCGGCCGAGAGCACGCTGGTGTACCCGCAGTCGAGCAGCGTGCGGGCGTTGCGCATCGTCACCAGCACGTGCTCCTCGGGCGGCAGGCGGGTGAAGTCCGAGTTGCGGGCCGCGTCGGGATAGCTCACGTGCCCGTGCGGCTCGATGAGCCCCGGCATGAGGGTGGCGCCCGCGCCGTCGATCACCCGGGCCGCCTCGCGCGGCAGGCCCCCGCCCGGCTGCACCGCGACGATGCGCGGCCCCTCCACCAGCACGTCGCCCGCGAAGGGCGCCGCGCCGGTCCCGTCGAGGATCATCGTGTTCGCGATCAGCGTGCCGGCCATGGCGCGGAGTCTAGCAGAGGTCGGGCGGCCTAGCGAGAGGCGGGGTCGGGCTCGCGGGCGGGCGCGGCCGACGGCTCGGCGGGCAGGCACATGTAGCCGAGACGCGTGACGCCGGCGGGTGACGGGCTGGTCCACAGCGCCGACGCCTGCGCCTGACACGCGCGCGAGGACGGAAAGCGCGCGACGAACACCATGCGGAGCGGCTCCTTCCCGGCGATCCGCTCCTCCCACAGATCCCAGGGCTCTTCCGCCTGCGCCACCGTCGCGGCGCCGAGCAGGACCCAGGCCACGCCGAGGCGGAGCGCCCGCATGATCTACTTGTAACGTCCGCCGGCGGTGGCAGCAACGGGCACGCCCGGACGCTCGGCGGTATACTGCGCGGCACGGGAGGACCACGACGATGAACATGGGTCGGATGACACGGCTGACGTGGCCGTTGCTGCCGTGCGCGATCACGGTGTGCGCGATGGCCGCCACGGTCGCCTTCGGGCAGCTTCCCAACATCGGCTCGATGCTGCCGGACAAGACGAAGCTTCTGGAGCAGGCCCAGAAGCTCGTGACCGAGCTGACCGCGATGAAGAGCAGCGGCAAGCTCAACGCGGCGGACACGACCAAGGTCGATTCCCTGCTGCCCAAGGCCACCGCGGTGAACACCGAGCTCGCCAAGCCGCAGGTCGAGCCGAGCCGCCTCACCCAGCTCGCGGGGCAGCTCGGAGACCTCCAGAAACAGGTGACCGCGCTGCGGGGGTCGGTGAAGTGACCGCGAGCCTCGAGTTCCACGACCCCTCCGGCGCGATCGAGGTGAAGCGGCCGCACGCCGCGCGCGTCGCCGGCCTCGCGGGCAAGCGCGTCGGCTTCGTCAGCAACGAGCAGTGGCAGGCCTATCGCATGCTCCCGCGCCTGAAGGCGCTGCTCGAGGCGGACTTCGTGGGCATCGAGGTGCTGCCGATCGACGCCTTCCCGCAGGGCAACGCGGTGATCGGCTCCGAGGAGACGGCCGCGCTCGTGCGGGCCAGCGGGGTCGACGCGGTCATCATCGGCAACGCGGCCTGAGGGACCTGCGCGACGGCGTGCGGCCGGGCGGCCGCCAGGATCGAGGCGCAGGGGATTCCGACCGTCACCCTGACCCGCGCCGACTTCGTCGGGGTCATGACGAACGCGGTGGCCGGCCTCGGGCTGGCCCCCGCCGCGGCGATGGTCACCTTCCCCATCGATCTGTTCCTGCCCGGCAGCGACATCTCGCCGGTCGAGGCTCGCAAGCAGGAGTTCTACGACGGCCTCACCCGGTGGCGCTCCGCCTTCGCCGGCGACGGTGCGGGCGAGCCGCCGATGCTGCGCGTGGAGGGCTCGAGCGTCGAGGACGCGCTCGCGCGCGCCAACCACCTGATGCTCGCCAACCGCTGGGGCGACGGTTTGCCGCTCTGGCCGCCGACGCGGGCGCGGGTCGACTGGATCCTGCGAGGCAGTGCAGAGCCGCGCGGCCGACGGCTCGGCACCTTCCCGCCGCGGGGCGGGGTCACCACCGTGGAGTCGTGCGCGATCGCGCTGGCGATGGCGGGCGGGCGGCCCGAGTACCTGCCGGTGCTCGTGGCCGCGGTGGAGGCGTTCCTCGATCCCGAGTCGGGGAGCGAGGCCTTGCAGGCGGCGTCCGGCAGCGCGTTTCCGGTGGTGATCGTCAACGGACCGGTCGGCGCCCGGATCCGCCTGAACGCCGGCTTCGGCTGCCTCGGCCCGGACCCGCAGCGGCCGGCCGGCGCCAGCATCGGGCGCGCGCTGCGGCTCCTGCAGCAGAACCTGGGCGGCGCCCTGCCCGGCATCGGCACGATGGCCAACTACGGCGGCGGGCGCTACACGAACGTGGTCTTCGCGGAGGACGAGGCGAGCCTGCCCGCCGGCTGGCCCGCGCACGGGACCGACCGGCACGGCTTCGCCCCGGGCGCGAGCTCCATCTCGCTCGCGTTCGCGAACGGGGCCACCAACATCCGGCGGCGCGGCGCCAAGAAGGAGACGCCGGCGGAGGATGCGCTCCAGGGCATGCACCGGATGGCCGACTTCATGCGCGTGCCGAACATGGCGGGGCTGGCCGGATACGAGCACGGCACCCCGGGCATCCTGATGCTCCCCGGCGTGGTGGCGCAGACCATGACCGGCCTCGGCTGGACCAAGGCCTCGATGCGCGAGTTCCTGTGGGAGCATTCGCGCATCCCCGCGGCGGAGCTGCGCCGAGCGGGGTGCCCGGCCTGGATCGAGATCGACACCAGCAAGGTCGCGCGCGACAGCCTCGCGCTCGACCCGTGGCCGATCACCGCCCGGCCCGAGAACTTCGTCATCGTCGTGGCGGGCGGCGGCCACCCGACCAACAGCTACTGGCTGCAGGGCTACAGCCCCGCCGTCGTCGGCCGGCCGGTCGACCTGCCGGCGTCATTCGAGAGCCTGCTCGCGGAGGCGGAGCGCGAGATCGGCCCCGCCTAGGCGCGACCCTCAGTCGCGCAGCGCGCGGAGCCGGTCGGCGATCACGGCCTTCGGCACCCGGCCCACCAGAGTGTCCACCCGCTCGCCACCCTTGAAGAACAGCAGCGACGGCAGGGCCTGGACCCCGAAGCGCTCGGCGATCTTCGGCTCGGCCTCCACGTTGACCTTGCCGATCGTCGCCTGTCCGGCCAGCTCGCGCGCAAGATCGTCGATCATCGGCGCGATCGCCTTGCAGGGGCCGCACCAGGGCGCCCAGAAGTCCAGCAGCACCGGGCCCTTGGAGTCAGCCAGCGTGGCGTCGAGCATGTCCGTGGTGATGTGCAGCGCTCCCCCGTCGCTCATGGACGATCTCCTTTGTCCTGGTTTGGATGACTCCCCGGCCCGGTAGGATTCGGCCCGGCGCCCTGCCCTGCCGAGCCCCGCCGCTGCCGAAACCTTGCCCGATGATAGCATCCGAGTCGGAGCGATTCCGCCAGGAGACCCGACATGGAGCTGTTCATCTTCGCCCGGTTTCACGCGCGGCCCGGCCAGGAGGACGCGGTGGAGAGCGCGCTGCGGGACACCGTCGCCCCGTCGCGCGAGGAGCCCGGTTGCCTGAGCATCCACGCATTCCGCTCGGAGCGCGACCGGCGGCTCTTCTACATCCACTCCCGCTGGAAGGACGAGGCCGCGTTCGAGGTTCACGCCGGCCTGCCGCACACCGTCCGGTTCATCGAGCGGGTGGCGCCGCTGATCGACCATCCCCTCGACGTGAACCGGACC
>DASZJM010000752.1:0-12568 GCA_035948165.1 Candidatus Methylomirabilota bacterium | reverse complement strand
GCTCAGGCTGATGCCCGCGCCCTCGCGTCGGCCGTCAGCATCTACTCCGCCCACGTGGGCTCTCTCCCCACCGCGCTCTCGGCCCTCACCACGGCGGTGACCAACTCGCTCGGTCAGGTCGGCGGCCCCTTCATGGCGTCGATCCCGGCCGGTCCCTCCGGTTGGGGCACCTACGTCTACACCCCGGTGCAGTCTGCCGGTACCTTCACCATCAGCAACTCCGGCGACAGCACCTCCGTCAGCCTTCCGTAACGGAGGTTCTCCGGCGGTCTGACTCTCGGGGGAGGTGGGACTGGTACACCCCACTTCCCCCGAGGCGCGTGAGGTCGCGGACCACTCATGCCGGGATCGCCCAGCAGTGCGGATATGATCGATGTTGGCGTGCACATAACCCTGGGCAGCGTCTCCATCGAACATGGGGGCCGAGACCGCTGATGATCCCTCTTCCGGTCGCGGTGATCTTCTCCTTCCTGTTCGGGCTGTGTGTAGGCAGCTTCCTCAATGTCGTGATCGCGCGAGTCCCCACGGGACGGAGCATCGTCCGACCCGGGTCCCTCTGTCCCCGGTGTGGCAGCGCCATCGTCTGGTACGACAACCTGCCGGTGCTGTCGTACACGCTGCTGAGGGCGCGCTGCCGTGCCTGCCAGGAGCCGATCTCGTGGCGATACCCCGCGGTCGAGGTCACGTGCGGCGTGCTGTTCGCCCTCGCCTACCTCCACTTCGGGCCGAGCCCGCAGCTGGCGGTGGCCCTCGTGCTGCTCTCGGGCCTCGTTGCGATCACCGGCATCGACTTCGACCATCAGATCATTCCCGACGTGCTCAGTCTTCCGGGCATCGCCGTCGGCATACTGTGCAGCGTCGCCCCCGGGGGGATTGGGTGGTGGGATTCACTCTTGGGGGTCGCGGTGGGTGGCGGCGTCTTCGTCGTGATCATCGTGTCGAGTTCGCTCGTGCTCGGGCAGCCGGGCATGGGCGTAGGGGATGTGAAACTCGGCGCGATGATCGGAGCGTTCCTCGGCTGGAAACTGGCTCTGTTGAGCGTCCTCCTCTCTGTGCTGGTCGGTGGCCCTCTGGCTGCAACCCTCCTGGCGACCGGACGCAAGGCTCGGAAGGATCCTCTTCCTTTCGGACCGTTCCTCGCTCTGGGTGGGGCCGTCAGCCTCTTCTGGGGTGAATCGCTTCTCGCGTGGTATTTCGGGCAGTTCCTGAACTAGCCGCCCGTCGGACAGCTGACGTCAATCGCTGTCGTGCGCGGCACAGGCTCCACGCGCCGACGGCCTTCGTCGCTTGGGTTGACATCGTTGGTCACCCACGACCGGCAGTCTGAGCCGGGTTGCAGAGTGGCCCCCGACGCGCCCTTGGCCTAGCAACCAGGCAGGACAATAAGATACTGATATATATACCAATTCCAGATCGGCTAGCCGGGTGACGAAGGCCTTGATGGGGTGCTCTCTGCCCCCTGGGACCCGGTCCGGAGCCGCGATCTGGTCCCCTTCTTGCTATGACACAAGTCGGCATGAGCAGCGATCGACGAGCCAGCACTCAGCGGGGCCGGCAAGCCGGCTATTCCTTCGTGGAGTTGGTGATCACGGTCGGGATGATCCTCGTCCTCACGACGTGGGCCATGCCGTCGTTCCTCAACTACTACCGCAGCGCCCGCGTGCGGGCCGGGGCTCAGGTGATCAGCGCCTACCTGAACGAGGCCCGTCAGATCGCCATCAAGACCAACTCGCCGGTGTGCGTCTTCCGGAGCTCGGCGAGCGTGATCCAGTATCGGACGGCGACCGGGACGACGTGCAACGCCACCCCGATCGCGGTCGCGGGCCTCGTGAACGCGAGCAGCAGCATCCGTCTTCCCGAGAACGTCACGCTCAGCACGGCGACGGCGATCTTCGGGAATCTCGGCAACGCCAACAACGCGGCGACCTATACGGTGACCGACGCGGTGAGCGGCCGCACCCTGACCGTCACCGTCGCGGCCTCCGGGCGGGTCTCGATCGGCCCGTAGACGGCACGTGCGTTCGCTCCTGGCGAAGGAGCGAGGCCTGACGCTCGCGGAGGTACTGCCCGCGCTCGCCTTGCTCTCCATCGGTCTCGTCGCGATGATCTCCCTGCTTCCACCGGCAGCTTCGGGCATCCACGAAGGCGAGCACCGCTCGCGGGCGACCTTCCTCGCGTCGCAGCGGCTCGAGCAGATCCGCCACGCGGTTGGGCGCTCCGAGCCCGACACGGATCCGCTGCGAGACGCTCCGGCCGCCTTCCCCGACGAGCCGGCCCTGACCGCGCCCCACGCCGCATTCAGGCGTTCCGTCCGGATCCTCGACTGCGGCCTTCCCCTCGGATGCTCGGGCATCCAGAGTCCGGGGGTTCGCCAGGTCTCGGTCACGGTCGACTATCCCGGCGCCCCGGTGAGCGTGGGGGCAGCCCATCGCGGTGTCGTCGTCCTGACCACATACATCGGGCCACGGTGAGCCATCTCGCGCTTCGGCCTTCCCGGACGCAGGGCCAGCGAGGTGCGGTCCTCCCCCTCGCCATGGTGAGCCTGCTCGTCCTCTCCGCGGTGCTGCTCGGCCTCTCGCTGCTCTCCGGACAGGAACCGCTGGTCGCAAAGAACCACACGATGATGGCGCAGGCGCAAGCCCTGGCCGAGGCCGGGCTCGACCGAGCCCTGTGGGCGCTGAGTACGCCAGACGCGCCCAACGGTATCCCGTGGACGACTCCCGCCGCGCCGGCCCCATACGACGGGAGCCAGATGATCGGTGTGACTGTCGACGGCGCGGCCCTCGGGGGCTTCCGCGTCACCGTCAGCGGCGCGGGAGACCGGCAGCGACAGATTCTCTCGGTCGGACTGGTCCCAGGGGACTCGGGGCCTCTCGGGCGAGCGCGACAGGAGATCAGCGCGACCGCGGTGCGCCTGCGGTTTCCATCGCCGCCGGCCGGCGTCACCGTTCGAGGCGACCTGCAGATCGGATCCGGCGTGACCGTCGACGCGAGTGAGGACGGCACCTGCGGCAACCGCGCCGGAACGTGGTCCACCGGGACGACCAGCCTCTCGGGTGGAAGCCAGGTCCGGGGGCGGGGCGGAGATCCGGCAAGCCCCAACGGGGAAACGGATGCCCAGCAGCACCAGGCGGTCGAGGCATTCGCCGAGCGAGCCTTCGACGCGGCCGAGCTCAGCGCCCTGAAGGCGCTCGCGCGGGCGCGTGGGACCTACTACCGTGGCGCCGTCTCGTTCGACGCGGCCAGACCGATGCCGGACGGGCTGGTCTTCGTGGATACGGTGAGCGGCCAGCCCATCGCACCGACCACGCCGGACTCGGATCTGGCCACGGTCAGCGTGAGCGACGGGGCCGCGAACAGGCCGAGCGGAGTCATACGAGGCTGGACGATCGTGAACGGCACCCTCTCCGTCGCAGGCGCGGTAACGCTCGAGGGCTTCGCCTTCGCGGCGGACCGGTTCAGTCAGACGGGAGCCGCGCGGGTTCTCGGCTCGGTGATGGCCGGGCACGTCCGCAGCACCTCGCCCAGCATCATCGACGCCCGGCCACCCACCGGACCGGCGCTTTCTTGGAACTGCGAAGCCGGGCGAACCGGCGGCGGGGTCATCCAAGCCCGCTGGATCATCAAGCCTGGCACCTACCGCGAGGCCGCGAGCTAGTGCGGTCCCGTGCCGTGTGCCAGCCGGCTCGAATTCTGTTCGGATGCCCCACGGGTCGGGGTCAGAGGAGCTCTGAAACGCGCGCTGTGGCGCAAGAAGTGTTGACAGTTTAAATAGGGCACCGTTATAAACTGTCACCACGATAGGGACTTTCCTTCCACAATGCACCGGGCTGACAGCTGATGACGCTTCTCGGAAGCTGAGTCAGAGTCAGGAGAAGGCCGGGAGCCGAATATGGCGCTGTTTGGATTCGGTAGGAAGCCTACGACGTTCGGGCTCGACATTGGTACCAGCGTCGTCAAAGCCGTCGAGCTGGTCCAGAGCAAGGGCGGTCTCGCGTTGAAGTCCTTCGCGACCGTTCCGCTACCGCGGGACGTCATCGCTGAGGGAACGATTCGCGAGCCCCAGGTCGTCACCGACGCCATCAAGGAATGCGTCGAGAAGGCCGGGATCAGCGGTACCAGCGCGGTCATCTCGGTCTCCGGACGCGAGGCGATCGTGAAGCGCGTGCCGCTGCCGAAGGTCACGGCGAAGGAACTGGGTGATGCGATCCAGCTCGAGGCGGAGCACCACATCCCGTTCGCCATCGACGACGTCTTCCTCGACTACCAGGTGGTCAGCCAGTCGGCCAACGCCATGTCGGTCGTGCTCGTCGCCACCAAGAAGGTCAAGGTCCTCGAGTACGTGGCCGCGGTGGAAGCCGCCGGTCTCGACGCGGTCGTGGTCGACCTCGACGCGTTTGCGATCCAGAACCAGTTCGAGCTGAGCAGCCCGGGTGAAGGGACCGACGCGGTCGCCCTCATCGATATCGGCGCGAGCGTCATGAAGACGAACGTCATCCACGCGGGCGCCTGCATCTTCGCCCGCGACGTGCCGTTCGGCGGCAACAACTACACCGACGCGATCGCCCAGCGGCTGAACGTCTCCGCCGAGATGGCCGAGGCGGCCAAGCAAGGGCGGGAAGTCGGCGTCAACTGGGACGACCTGGTTCCCGCGCTGGAAGCGGTCTCCCGCGAGCTGTCGCTCGAGGTGCAGCGCACGTTCGACTACTTCGCCTCCACCGCGGAATCCGAGCGGATCGGCAAGATCGTACTGTCCGGCGGCTGCGCGAAGCTGACCGGGCTGGATGACTTCCTCGGGTCGTCCTGGGGCGTGCCGGTCGAGCTGGCCCGCCCCTTCCAGGGCATCGAACACGACGCGGCTCAGTTCGCCGACGAGGATCCGGAGCAGATCGGCCCCGTCCTGGCGGTGGCGGTCGGCCTCGCCCTCCGTCGCCCGGGAGACAAGCCGGCATGATCAAGGTCAACCTCGCCCCTCCCACGACCAAGCGGCCCCGCCGGGCGGTGGCCAGTGGTCCCGAGCTCAATCTTGGCCTCCTGTTTGGCGGGATCCTGGCGGTCCTCGTCCTGATCATCGGCGGCTGGTGGCTCGCGATGTCGCTCGAGCAGCGCCGGCTCTCGGCCGAGATCGACAACAACAAGCGGGAGCTCGCGAGGCTCCAGCCCATCATCGCGGCCGGCCAGCGATACCGGCGGGAGCGGGATGAGCTGGAGAAGCGCCTGAACGCCATCGAAACGGTCGCCCGCAACCAGGCGCGCCCCGTCTACCTCCTCGACGCGATGGCCGACACGCTGCCGCCGGATCTCTGGCTGACCCGCCTCGAGGAGCGGGGGCCGAGCCTGCGGATCGCCGGCACCACCTACTCCTCGGTCGCCCTCTCCGACTTCATGGCCAACCTCAAGGCCTCCGGGCGATTCAAGGACGTGGATCTCGTCGATGCCAAGCAGGATCTCAGCAAGTCGCCCCGCACGATCACCTTCGAGGTGACGTGCCGGTTCGAGATCTAGGCCATGGCCCTCCTCGATCCGATCACGAACGCTCCGAAGAACCAGAAAGTCGCCCTCGGAGTCATGGCCTGCGTCATCGTGGCCGCGCTGGGGTACTTCCTCCTCCTCTCTCCGAAGGAGACGGAGCGCGATGCGCTTCGGCAGCAGAGCGAGCAGGTTCGCACGGAGCTGGCGCAGGCCCAGGCGCTCGAGGCGAGCCTGCGCGGATTCCGCGCCCAAGCGGAGGCGCTGCGCAAGCGGCTCGAGGCGGCCCAGGAGCGCCTCCCCACCGAGAAGGAGATGCCCGGCCTCTACCGCCAGATCTCCGATCTCGCCTTCCAGTCCGGCTTGGCCATGGCGGTCTTCACGCCCAGGGCCCCGGAGGAGAAGGAGATCTTCTTCGACGTGCCGATCACCGTGAACGCGGAGGGGAGCTACCACCAGTTCGGCCACTTCCTGGCCCGCATGGGTCGGATGCCGCGGATCGTGAACCTGACCGACTGGCGACTGCTCGGGATCGACCGCCCGACGGGTACGATCCGGGCCGAGGTCACCTTGATGACCTACATCTTCCGGCCGGAAGGCGCCCCGCCGCCCAAGACTACCGGAACCCCGGGTCAGCCCGCCGGAGCCAACCGATGAGCGCGCCGTCCAGAATGCTGCGGCGGGGCGTCCTGCTCGGCACCGCCGGTGCAGTGCTGGCGGGCTGTGGGGGCGGCGCTCCGCCCACTCCACCGCCCACCGCGGTCGCCCCGGCTCCCGCCCCGGTCGTTCGGCCGAAAGAGCCTGACACCGGCAAGGCACTGCCGCCCATCGCCTACGAGCCCAAGGGACGTCGCGATCCGTTCACGCCGATCTTCCTCGGGAAGGACAACGCGGCCCTCTCGGTCAGCGCGGTCAAGCTGACCGGAGTGGTCGGGGGGCCCAGCAGCCTCCTGGCTCTCGTCGAGGCGCCCGATGGCATCGGTTACATCCTGAAGCCCGGGGACGCCCTGGGCGACGGTCGCGTTACCGGAATCACACCGAACTCGGTCACGTTCGCTGTTTCGGCCCGGGGCTCACAGAGCTCCTCAAGCCTGACGCTGCGCCTACCGGAGAACCAGTAAAGGTATGAGGGGGGGGACCGACCTGATGAGAAGCGCGCGGATAGCCGGTCTTGTGGTGGCACTGTCGCTGGCCGTGACTGGAATCGGCTCGAGCCAAACGGCCGAGTCACCGGTCCAGCTCAAGGACGTGAGCATCGACCGGGCCTCGGCGGGTGCTTCCGTCACGGTCAAGACCAGCGGCCCGGCCCAGTACGAGGCCAAGCTGATCGACACCCCGACTCGCCTCGTCATTGATGTCAGCGGCGCGACCTACAGCTCGGCGAAGTCTCGCTGGACGTCGGGCGTAGACCCCGTCAAGGAAGTCCGTGGTAGCCAGTTCAGAAAGGGCATCGCCCGCATCGTCGTAGAGATGAACCGGAACGACGTCGGCTACCACATCGACGAGACCCCCGATGGGTTCGTCGTCATGGTCGAGACCAAGCCGGAAACCGCCAAGCTCAACAACGGCTCGACCGATGCGCCCAAGGCCGCTCCCAAGCCCGCTCCCGTGGCGGTAGCCAAGGTCTCCGAGGTGAAGGTGGCGGACGCGAAGCCCGTCGAGAAACCTCTCGCGGTGGCGCCGATCGGTACCGACCCTACCACCGACGCTCCGAAGGCGGTCAAGCCGGCCGTGGTGGCTGCCGCCAAGCCGGCCGAGAAGGCGCCCGCCGTCGTCCCGGTCCCCGTGAAGAAGGAGACTGCTGTTTCACCGGCTCCGGCCGCGGTCGTCGCCGCGGTGGCCACCACCCCGGTGCCGGTCACGCCGCCGGCAGCCGCGGCGCCCGCGCGTCAGATGATGGCCCAGGCCACGTCGACTCCGCCGCCGCCCCCGACCCCGCCAGCGTCGGCTCCGACGTCCGGAGAGAAGCTGATCTCGCTCGACTTCAAGGACGCCGACGTGGTCAACCTGCTCCGGATCCTGGCCGCGGAGAGCGGCCGGAACATCGTGGCCGGTGACGACGTCAAGGGCCGCGTGTCCATCTCGCTGAAGAACGTGACGTGGGAACAGGCGCTCGATACCATTCTCGAGGTGCGCGGGCTGGCCAAGGTCGAGAAGGACGGCGTCATCCGGGTCGTCTCCCTCGATCAGCTGACCAAGGAGAAGGAGGCGCTGGCTCGAGTCGAGGCCGCCAAGCGGAACGCCGAGATCGAGACCCGCACGAAGCTGGCGGAGGCGCAGCTCAAGGAGACCGAGCTGGCGACCAAGAAGCTGGCGGCGGACGCCGCGGCCGCGGAGCAGGCGGCGCGTGGTCCCCTGCGCGAGGAAGTGATCCGGCTCTCTTACGCCGATCCGGAGGACGTCGCCCGGACCCTGCAGGGCATCCTCGGCATTCCGCCGGAGGGGACCCAGCCGGTGACGTCGACGATCATCCCGAGCGTGCCGTCCGTGCCGAGCGTGGTCCCCTCCATCGGGGGCCCGCCGAATCCGGCTCTCGGTCAACTGCCGCCGCCCAACGTGCCCTACCCGCCGCCGTACGGGCCGGCTACCCAGCCGGTCATCTCGGTGAGCCAGGACGTGCTGGCGAAGGGCATCACGGTCAGGTCCAACAAGGCGACGAACAGCATCTTCATCCGGCACTATGAGGCCGATCTCGAGCGGATCAAGAAGCTGATCCGCGAGCAGCTCGACGTCCCGCTGCCGCAGATCAAGATCGAGGCCCGGATGGAGATCCTGGACCGCAACTCGCTGGAGGCCATCGGCGTCCAGTGGGGTGGTGCGGCCGCGGGGAACGTCGGCACCAACACCCTGATCGGTCAGGGCTTTCAGTCGACCGACGTGTCCCGGACCGGTATCGCTCCGAGCACTTTAACTCCGGTGAACCCCAACCTCTCACTGGGCTCGCTGCTCCCGGTGGCGGCCGGCACCGGCCTCGCGACCGGTGGCAACCTTGTTAACCTCCCCTTCAGCGCGCTACCCAACGCCCTCAGCAACACCCCGGCGGGCGGCATCGCGTTCGGTATCGTCGGCACTCGGTTCAACATCAACCTGGCGCTGCAGGCCCTGGCCCAGCTCGGTAAGACCCGCACGCTCGCCCACCCCGAGATCGTCACGGTCGAGAACAACAAGGCGACGTTCAGTCTCGGTGAAGAAATCCCGTACGCCACCGTCAGCTCGGCCGGTACCCAGGTCCAGTTCAAGGAGGCCGTTCTCCGGCTCGAGGTGACTCCGACCGTGATCCGTGAGAGTATTGACGGCCGGGAGATCCGCAAGGTGAAGATGTCCGTGATCGTGGAGAACAACTCGCGCGGCGATCTCATCGCCTTCACGGGCACGTCCGTCCCGATCATCAACAAGCGCAAGGCTGAGACGCAGGTGCTCGTCCGCGAGGGCGACCGGCTGGTCATCGGCGGCGTGACCCAGAACGTGCAGCAGAAGACCATCCGGAAGGTTCCGCTCATGGGAGACATCCCGATTCTGGGCTGGCTCTTCAAGCAGCGCGAGGATTTCGAGACCGGGCGTGAGCTGGTCGTCTTCCTGACCCCGTCCATCCTGCGGACGGACGGCGCGCAGCCCGCGGCTTCGAGGTAGGTGACCGGGCGGTTCCGCTTCCTCACCGCCGGAGAGTCCCATGGTGAGGCGCTGACCGCCGTCATCGATGGGGTCCCGGCAGGGCTCACCCTCGCCGAGTCGGACATCAACGGAGACCTCGGCCGCCGCCAGCGCGGTTACGGGCGCGGCGGCCGGATGAAGATCGAGCAGGATCAGGCCCACATCTCGGCCGGCGTCCGGTGGGGGCTGACCCTCGGGAGCCCGATCACCCTCACCATTCGCAATCGCGACTGGGAGAACTGGCAGCAGACCATGTCGGTGGGCCCTCCGCCCGCCGGCGCCCCCCCAAAGGCGGTGACCCGGCCCCGCCCCGGCCATGCCGACCTCGCGGGCGCCATGAAGTACGGCCACCACGACATCCGGAACGTGCTGGAGCGCTCGAGCGCGCGTGAGACCACCGCTCGGGTCGCGGTGGCCGCCGTCGCCAAGCGCCTGCTCGGCGAGTTCGGCATCACCATCCTGAGCCACGTGACCGAGATCGGAGGCGTGCACATCGGCTCCCTCGAGGCCCCGTGGGAGGAGATCCGGCGGCGGGCGGAGGCCAGCGAGGTTCGCTGCGCGGACCCCGGGGCCGAGGCGGCCATGATCGAGGCGATCGATGGCGCCAAGGCCGGAGGCGACACGCTGGGCGGGGTCTTCGAGGTGGTCGCCCTCGGCTGCCCGGTAGGCCTCGGCTCCTACGTACAGTGGGACCGGAAGCTGGACGGTCTGCTGGCCCGGGCCTTCTGCTCGATCCACGCGATCAAGGGTGCCGAGATCGGCATGGGCTTCGAGGCGGCGCGGCGGCCCGGCTCCCAGGTCCACGACGAGATCCTGTTCGACAAGGAAGGCGGCTTCCACCGCGGGTCGAACAGCGCGGGCGGACTCGAAGGAGGCGTCACCAACGGTCAGCCGGTGGTCGTCCGCGCTGCCATGAAGCCGATCTCGACCCTCCGAAAGCCCCTCCGCTCGGTGGATCTGGACACACGCGAGTCGGTGGAGGCGGTGGTGGAGCGGAGCGACGTCTGCGCGGTCCCCGCCGCGGGGGTGGTCGGTGAAGCGATGATGGCGATCGTTCTCGTGGAGGCCTTCCTCGAGAAGTTCGGCGGCGACAGCGTCGAGGAGATCCGCCGCAATCACCAGGGATATCTGGACTACCTCAAAGGCTGGTAGTCTGGGCCGCAGAGGCCCGATCGTGATCGAGATCCCCGTCAACCTCGGCCCCCGCTCGTATCCCATCCTGGTGGGGGCGGGCGCCCTGTCGACGGTGGGAGCGCAGCTGGCCAAGCGCGGCGTCGGACGCCGCGTCGTCCTGGTCAGCGACCCCACCATCGCCCGGCTTCATGCCGACGCAGTCCTCCACGGTCTCACCGCGGCCGGCTTCGACGTGGCCCAGGTGGCCGTGCCCGAGGGCGAGCAGGCCAAGCGGCTGGACGTCGCCAGCGACCTCTGGGATCGCCTTCTCGACCTCGGCTGCGATCGCAGCTCGACCGTCGTGGCCCTGGGTGGCGGGGCGGTCGGTGACCTGGCCGGCTTCGCCGCCGCGACCTACATGCGCGGCATGAACTTCGTCCAGGTGCCGACGACGCTCCTGGCCCAGGTCGACGCGTCGATCGGAGGCAAGACCGCGATCGATCATCCCCAGGGCAAGAACCTGATCGGCGCTTTCCACCAGCCCCGCATGGTGATCGTCGATCCGGCGGTGCTCACGACCCTCCCCGAGCGGGAGTTCCGATCGGGCCTGGCCGAGGTCATCAAGCACGGCATCGTGCTGGACGCCGCCTATTTCCGGGACCTGGAGGCCGACGTCCCCGCGCTGCTGGCCCGTGACCTGCCCACCCTCGATCGCGTCGTGGCCGGGTCGTGCCGACTCAAGGCTCAGGTAGTGGAGCGGGACGAGCAGGAAGCCGAGCTGCGATGGGTGCTGAACTACGGCCACACGATCGGCCACGCCCTCGAGGCCGCGACCGGCTTCGAGCGCTGGGCACACGGAGAGGCGGTCTCGCTGGGGATCGTCGCCGAGGCGCGACTCGCCGAGCGCCTCGGCATCGCCGGACCCGAGACGACCGAGCGCCAGCGGCGTCTGCTGAGCGCGGTCGGCTTGCCGGTGAAGGGCCTCGCCGTCGATCCGGGCGCGGTGCTCCAGGCGCTCTCCCGCGACAAGAAGCGTCGGGACGGGCGGGTGTCGTTCGTCCTGGCGCCGGAGATCGGCGCGTTCCGGATTGTCCCCGACGTGCCCCCGGACGCCATACGGCAGACCCTCGAGGAGCTGGTCTAAGGCTCGGCCCTAGCGTCCCAGTAACCGCAGGGTGCGCACGAGGTTGTCCCGGGCCTGGTGGAACTCGGGCTCGGCGCTGATCGCGGCTTCGAAGTGGCCCACCGCCTCCGCCGGTTTCCCGGTCTGCACGAGCGCGAGCCCGAGGTTGTTCTGCGCCTGAGCCGAGCCCGGATCCAGCCGCGCCGCCTCCGCGAACTGGACCAGCGCGTCCTCGATCCGACCACTGCGGGCCAGGGCCACGCCGAGACCGTTGTGAGCGCCGGAGGAACGGGGCTCGATGTCGATGGCCTCCCGAAAATGGGCGAGGGCCTCGTCGAGACGCCCCTGGCCCTCCAGCGCGGAGGCCAGGCCCACATGGGTTGGCCCCGATCGCGGCTTCAGCTCGAGCACGCGGCGGAACTCGCGCTCCGCATCGCTGCCCCGCCCCTGCTGAGCGCGGGCCAGCGCCAGGTTCAGGTGGGCTTCGGGGAAGTCGGGCTTGAGCCGGAGCGCCCGCTCGGAGTATTGCACTGCCTCGTCGAGTCGTCCTCGGGCGCGGAGGGCCGACCCGAGGTTGGACGCCGCCGACGGAGAATCGGGATCGAGCCGGAGCGCGTGGCGCCAGAGGCTCTCATCGTCACGCCAGATCTGGACCTGACCCCACGTGACGAGAGCCAGCGCCCCTATTGACGCCACGATCACGATGCCCAACCCGGCGGACAGCGCCCGCCGGCCGAGCCGTTGAGCCCGCAAGCCCGCGAACACGACGGGCACCCCCGCCCCGACCAGCAGAGCGAGCCCCAGCCCCGACAGGTAGCTGTAGCGGTCGGGCGCCAGGTCAGCCCCCAGGCGTAGCGCGAGGCTGGTCGGCGCGAGCATGATCACCGAGAACGCCCACACCGCCAGTCCGGCCGGCCAGCGGCGGCAAAGGAAGATCAAGATCGCCGACACCAGCAGGAAGCCCAAGACGGCGAGGCCGAAGCGGGGCTCCGACAGGTGGATCCGAGCCGGCATCTCGTAGAGAGGTGAGAGGGCGGCAGGCCAGAAGAACCGGAGCGGGTATGCGCAGAAGCTGTAGGCCGCGACCGCCACCCGGGCGGCCACACCGTATTCTTCCGACCGCGTCAGCAATGCCCCGTGCCGGACGGCGTATATCACGACGACCGAGCCCATCAACGACACCAGGAAGAGGGGGATCTTCTCCCGCAGCAG
>DASZJM010000751.1:0-3009 GCA_035948165.1 Candidatus Methylomirabilota bacterium | reverse complement strand
ACCGAAGGGATCGTGCACTTCCCGATGACGTGCCACAGCGGCGGCACGCTGGAGATCTACGTGGAGCCCTTCCTGCCGAAAGCGTTGCTGGTCCTGGTGGGCCACGGGCCCGTGATCGACACCCTCGCCACCCTCGGCGAGACCGCGGGGCACGCGGTGCGCGTGCTGCCCGCCGACGCGGTGGCGATGGCTCTGCGCGGCCTCGCGCTCGGCGCGACCTCGTCGGTGGTGGTCGCGACCCACGGCGACGACGACGAGACGGCGCTCACCGCCGTGCTCGCGAGCGCGGCCGGCTACGTGAGCCTGGTGGCGAGCCGCAAGCGCGCGGCCACCATCGTGGAGACGCTGCGTCAGCGCGGCGTGGCGGCCGAGCAGCTCGCACGGCTCAAGGCGCCCGCCGGCCTCGACATCGGCGCGGTCACCCCCGAGGAGATCGCGGTGAGCATCCTGGCCGAGATCATCCAGGCGCGCCGTCTTCGCGGAACCCCTGCGACGCTCCCATCGGGCGCCGGGGCCGCGGTCCTCGCGGAGCCGTCCACGTCGCCGGAGGCGAAAGATCCCATCTGCGGCATGACCGTTCTGGTGGCCACCGCCCGACACCAGTCCGACTGGGCAGGCCGCTCCGTGTACTTCTGCTGCCGGCACTGCAAGGAGACGTTCGACGCCGAGCCCGCCCGCTACGCGGCGGCGCTCGCCGGCTGATCGCCCGCCCGCGTCCTCCGAGCGGCCCGGCTCATCCCCCCGGGCGAGGCCCGGGCGAGTGGTGACCGTCGGCCCTACTGCCTCACCACCATGCCTCGACTGCGGCAACCAGGACGAGCAGGACGCCGAGGGCGAAACAGAAGCCTACGGCGGTGGCCTGGGCAATCTGGTCCGGCTCGAATTCCGGATCCTGTGTCGGGATCATCATGTCGCCGGTGTACACCCGTCCTGGGGTCGCGTCGAGTACTTCTAACCATTCTGCGCGCGGCCCGCCGGGTGGAGGCAATTCTCCGTAGTAAGAGTTGGGGCCATGCCCGCGCGGCCCGGCCGCGCTGCTACACCGGGCCCAACCCCACCAAGAACCGGCTCGTGAAAGTGCCCAAGGCCACCACGCCCGGCCAGGCGCCCGCCGAGCGTGTGGTGCCCAGGGCCGACCAGGTGATGGCCCTGGGGCCGAGCCAAGCCACACGGAGCTGAACCACGCAGTTGCAAGTTGCGATGAAGCAAGACGAAGCCGCACCGAGCCAGACCAGGCCAGCGTCGCCTTCTCGGGTAAGATACCCGGGTGCTACGGCCCAAGATCATGTCCATGCGGGACGCGGTCGCCCGCTTCGTCCCCGACGGCGCCTCGGTCTGCATGGGCGCCGCGCTCGAAGCGCTCATCCCCTTCGCGGCGGGCCACGAGCTGATCCGGCAGCGGCGGCGCGACCTCACCCTCATCGGGCCGATCTCCGACATCCTCTTCGACCAGCTCATCGGGGCGGGCTGCGTGCGGCGGGTGATCGCGGCGTGGGTCGGCAACGTGAGCGCCGGGCTCGGCCACAACTACCGGCGCGCGGTCGAGCAGCGAATCCCGGCGCCCCTCGAGGTCCTCGATCACTCGAACCTCACCATCGCCTTCGCGCTGCAGGCCGCCGCCCTCGGTGTCCCCTACCTGCCCGCGCGCTCGCTGCTCGGCACCGATGTCCCCCGCGTGAACTCGACCTTCAAGGAAGCCGCCGATCCCTGGTCGGGCACGCCGCTCCTACTCGTGCCCGCGATCGCCCCCGACGTGGCCATCCTCCACGTGCAGCGCGCGGACGAGGAGGGCCACGCGCACGTCTGGGGCACGCTGGGCGTCACGCGTCCCGCCGCCTTCGCGGCCCGCCGGGTGATCCTGGTCGCGGAGGAGATCTGCCGCCGCGAGCGCATCCTGAGCGACCCGGGCCTCGTGCTGATCCCCACGCTGAAGGTGGCCGCGGTCGTGCACCAGCCGTTCGGGGCCTTTCCGTCGCCGGTGCAGGGCCACTACCGGCGCCACCACGACTTCTATCACCGATTCCACGACGAGAGCCGGACGGTGGAGGGCTTCGCCCGATGGCTCGCCCACTGGGTGCACGAGGTCCCGGACTGGCCCGGCTTTCTCTCTCGCCTCGACGCGGGCGTCCTCGACGGCCTGCGCGTGACGCGCCCGCTGCTCTCCGAGCCGCTCGACTACGGAGCCTAACCGCCATGAAGATCACCGCCATCGAGGCCGTGCCGCTGGCCATCCCGCTCAAGCCGATGACCCCGCCGTCGCCCTGGACCGGCGGCACCCGCAAGCAGATCTTCGTGCGCGTGCACACCGACGAGGGCGTCACCGGCCTCGGCGAGGCCTTCGCCTACGGGGCGCCGCTCGCGGTGGTGAGCGTGATCGAGGAGAGCCTCGCCCCGCTCGTGATCGGCCAGGACCCGCTGCGCATCGAGGCGGTCGTCGACCTGATGCACCGCGGGACGATGATCTACGGCCGGCGCGGTCTCGGCATGTTCGCGATCAGCGGCATCGAGATCGCCCTGTGGGACCTGCTCGGCAAGGTGCGGGGCGCCCCGGTCTACGAGCTCCTGGGCGGGGCCCTGCGCCCCCGCCTGCCCGCCTACGCGAGCCTGCTGCGCTACGAGACGCCGGACGCGGTGGCGGGCGCGTGCCGCCACTTCGTCGCGCAGGGCTTCCGCATGCTCAAGCTCCACCAGACCGACGTGGCCTCGGTGCGCGCGGCGCGGGAGGCGGTGGGTCCCGACGTGGAGCTGATGCTCGACACCAACTGCCCGTGGACGCCGTTCGAGGCCATCGCGATGGCGCGCGCGCTCGAGCCCTATCGTCTCTTCTGGCTGGAGGAGCCGGTGTGGCCGCCGGAGGACTACGCGGGCCTCGCGCGGGTGGCGGCCGCGACCGGGACGCCGATCGCGCTCGGCGAGAACGAGTCGACCGTGCACGGCTTCGCCGAGATCGTGCGGCAGGGCGCCGGCGACATCCTGCAGCCGAGCATCACCAAGGTCGGCGGGATCTCC
>DASZJM010000750.1:0-1790 GCA_035948165.1 Candidatus Methylomirabilota bacterium | reverse complement strand
GTCTTGGGCGAGAGCGCCTCGTCGCCCGAGTAGAGCAGCCCGTCCTTGGCGTAGCTCGAGAACGAGTTGAGGTTGAGCACGTCGGGTGGCTGGTTGTTCTGGATCATGGTGCTGACCTGCTGATCGATGGAGTTCCAGTCGATCACCTGCAGATCCACCTTGACGCCGGTCTGCTTGGTGTACTGCTCGGCGAGGCCCTGCCAGAACGGGCGGGTGTGGTCGCGGCTGTACTCGGCGATCACCACCTTGATCGTGGCCGGCTTGCTCTCCCCGCGCCCGCACGCGGACCCCGCGGCCGCGATCGCGCAGAGCAGCGCCAGGACCAGGAGGCGGCGGCTCGTCATCGAGCCCATACTACAAAAGTTCCCGGCGAGGGTGTAAGTCTTACTCATGTCCCGGACGCCCTCGACGGAGCATGACACGATGGCGGACCGTTACCCGCCGCGGCCGGCGCGGCACACTACTTGCTGCCACCTCCAAGGAGGTTCGACCATGACGCGTGTCCTGGTGCTGTGCACGCTCGTCCTCACCCTGGCCGCCTGCGCCTCCTCCTCCGGGCCGGCCCGACCGCAGCGGAGCGAGTTCGAGGACGTGCCGGTTCCCGCGGGGCTCACCCTGGACTCGAGCCGGACCACCATCATCGAGTCGCCCACCGTGAAGGCGGCGCGACTCTTCTACCGCAGCCGGATCAAGCCGGACAGCCTCGCGATCGCCTACCGGACGTCCCTCGAGGCGAACGGCTGGCGCCACGTCTCCTCCACCACCTCGGCGAACAAGGGCACGACGCAGGTCTACGAGAAGCAGGACAGCTCGCTGCAGGTGCTGATCTACGAGGGTTGGTACTACACATGGACCGAGGTCTCCACTACCCGGATCACCGCGCGACCGGCTCCCGCCACGCGCTAGACCTGACCGGCGGGCTCGTGGCCGGCCTGCTGCTCCTCGGCGGCTGCGCGGCCACCGAGTCCGCCTACGCGCCCGTGCCCACGCGGGACGCGAGCGTCGACGACCGCGTCGCCGCCGTCGAGGGTCGCCTCGGCGAGATGAGCCAGCGGCTCGACCAGGTGGGCGGGCAGGTGCAGCGGCTCGAGGGCGGGGTGACCGCGGCGCAGGGCAAGGCCGACGAGGCGGCGAAGAAGGCCGAGGGCGTGGACGGCCGCCTCACCCGCCTCTGGAACAATCGCTTCAACCAGAAGCCGGCGGACAGCCTCGAGGTCTACTTCTCGCCCGACAGCATCGAGCTGACCGACGCGGCCCAGACCGCGCTCATCGCGGTGGTGCGGGAGATGGAGGCCCACCCCACCCTGACCGTGGAGCTCGGCGGCTACACCGATCCGCACGGCGCGCTCGACTACAACTACGGGCTCAGCCAGCGGCGGGTGGACGCGGTGCGACGCTTCCTCGTGGACAAGGGCATCGCCCTGGCCCGCATCCAGGCGGCCAGCCTCGGCCCGATCGCCACCGCGGGCATCCCGGACGTGAAGAAGCGCCGCGTGACCGTCCGCCTGATGGCGGACCAGGAGTAGCGCTCAGGCCTTGCCCGGGCGCGCCGGCTGGTAGGCTCCCGGGACGGTGCGGAAGCCGATGCTGAGCCGGTTCCAGCCGTTGATCGCGACGATCGCGATGGTCAGGCTCACCAGCTCCTCCTCGCTGAAGTGCTTGCGCGCCTCCTCGTAGACGTCGTCGGGCGCGTGGGTCTCGTGCACGAGGGTGAGCGCCTCCGCCCACGCCAGCGCGGCGCGCTCGCGCTCGCTGTAGAACGGCGTCTCGCGCCACGCGTTGAGCTCGTA
>DASZJM010000749.1:0-2560 GCA_035948165.1 Candidatus Methylomirabilota bacterium | reverse complement strand
CACGTGGATCAGATTGAGTCCGGTGTCGAGCGTGGCGAACATCCGCCCGAGCAGGTAGTCCACGATCATCTGGCCGGTCGGGGTGGGCTTCACTTCCCAGGGGCCGATGGGATTCGTCGGGTTGACGATCACGACGGGCAGCCCACGGGCGGCGTATTCCTCGGCCACGCGCTCGGCGAGGAACTTCGAGCGCTTGTAGGGGCCGATCATGTCGGCGAGGGTGACCGGCGTCGTCTCGATGCCGGGCCCGCCGTCCGCGGGAATGCCGAGCGTACCGACGCTCGAGGTATAGACCACGCGCTCGACGCGGGCCCGCGCGCAGGCCTCGAGCACGTTGCGGGTGCCCTCCACGTTGTTGCGATAGATCTGGGCCGGATCCGGGGCCCAGAGGCGATAGTCGGCGGCGACGTGGAAGACGAGCCCGCAGCCGTCGACCGCCGGGCGCAGGGAGTCGGGCTCGAGGATGTCGCCGCGGACGAGCTCCACCGGGCAGCCTTCGAGCGCCTGGAAGGTGCTCGTCGGGCGGGCCAGCACTCTGACGCGACGGCCGTCGGCCACCAACCGCCGCGTCACGTTGGCTCCCACGAAGCCGGTGGCGCCCGTGACCAGCACATCCATGGCTATGCGACTCCACCGGCAAGCTTACTCCCGATCGGTCGCGGTGGCGCGGGCTGGCTTGACAGCGGCTCCGCCATCGGCGCAGCATTCGCGCGGGCACGCGTGCGGTCGGCGCTGGGCGCCGTGATCGCGCGGCCCTGAAGGAGGCGCCCATGGCGCGCGCGGGATACCGCATCTTCGACGCCGACACGCATATCATCGAGCCGGCCGAGCCGATCGAGGAATACCTCACGATGGCCGACCGGGCAAAGCTGGCCGCGCTCGGTCCGCTGGTCGAACGCGCCCCGGCCCGGGCGGGCATGTCGCGCTACCGCATCGGCAAGCGGCCCGCGTTGAACCGGCGCCTCGCCTCGCGCGAGCGAGTCGAGCCCCCGTCCGCGGCGACTCGCGGCGCGAAGGACGGCGGCACCCCCTGGGACGTGCGCTGGCAGGGCCCGCCCTTCCCGAGCGACCGCGTGAGCTTCGATTCGCACGCGCGAGTCCACGACATGGACATCGAAGGCGTCGACGTCAACATGATCTTGCCGTCGGGCGGCGTGCCCGCGTTCTGTGCCCTGGACGATGTCGCGCTGGAGCAGGCGATGTACCACGCCTACCACCGCTTCCTCGCCGACTACTGCGCGCCCTATCCAGACCGCCTGACCGGCGTGCTCCTCGTCTCGGCCCGCGATGCCGCGGCGTCGGTCGCCGAGATCCGACGCTGCGCGCAGGAGGACTGGCCGGTCGGCATCCTGCCGATCTGCCCGCCCGCCATGTCGCTCGACGATCCGGACTGGGAGCCCATCTGGTCGGCCGCGCAGGCGCACGACCTGACGGTGGTCATTCACTCCTTCACGATGACCGTCCCGTACCCGCCCGGCGTCTGGGACACGTGGGACAACGTGTTCCTGCAGCGCGCGGCCGGCCACGTGTGGAATGCGCAGCGCAACATGGCGGCGCTGATCGGCGCCGGCGTGCTCGATCGCCATCCCCAGCTGCGCCTGACCTCCCTGGAGTGCGGCCATGGGTGGCTGGCGTCCTGGGCCGCGCGGCTCGACGAGCTCGCCGAGATGTCCCGGCACGCCCTGCCGCCGCTGGCCCGCAAGCCCAGCGAATACGTCCGCGGACCGCAGTACTTCCAGAGCATCCAGCTCCACGAAGGCGAGCAGTCGCTGCGCCACGCCGTCGAGGCGCTCGGCGAGGATACGCTGATGTTCGCCACGGACTACCCGCACTCGGAGAGCTGGTTTCCAAAGTCGGTCGAGGCGGTGCTGGGCTGGCGCTCGATCTCCGAGACGGTCCGGCGCAAGCTGCTCTGGGACAACGCGGCGCGATGCTACGCGCGGCTCACCGCGCGCCGACCGCAGTCCGTTCCGGTGGATAGCCACGGGGCATGAGAATTGTCGCCCACGTCGACATGGACGCCTTCTACGCCTCGGTCGAGGAGCGATACCATCCCGAGCTGCGCGGACGGCCGGTCGTGGTCGGCGCCGATCCGAAAGGCGGAACGGGGCGAGGCGTGGTCACCGCGGCGAACTACCTGGCGCGCAAGTACGGCATTCGATCGGCGCTCCCCATCTCGCGTGCCTGGCGCCTGGCGGAGACCGCCCGCAGAAGGGGCGAGCCCGAGACCGCCTTTGTCAGGGGCGACCGATCGCTCTATCGCGAGGTCTCCGGCCGGATCATGACGATCATCGCCCAGGGGGCCGACGCGTTCGAGGGAGCGAGTATCGACGAGGCATACCTGGATCTGTCGTCCTCGGGAGCCTGGGAGCAGGCCGAGGCCCATGCGCGGTCGGTGAAGCGCGAGGTCCTCGAGCGTGAAGGCCTCACGTGCTCGATCGGCATCGGGCCCAACAAGCTCGTGGCGAAGATCGCCTCCGACTTTCAGAAGCCGGATGGGCTGACCGTCGTGCGACCTGGCGACGTGCAGGCCTTTCTCGATGGGCTACGGATCCGGGTG
>DASZJM010000748.1:0-9090 GCA_035948165.1 Candidatus Methylomirabilota bacterium | reverse complement strand
ACCGCGACCGCGACCGCCCAGGTGACCTCGGTCCGGCCCGCGCGGCCCCGCAGCCCCCACTCCACCAGCAGGATCACCACGCCGCCGATCAGGGTCGCCCACGCGATCGGCGCGACCTCCTTCGGCAGCATGAAGCCCAGGCGCTTGATGGCGAGCCCGCCCGCGCCGGTGATCACGAAGGCGAGCAGGAGCTTGGCCAGGTAGCCGCCCGCCTCCGGCTCGCGGATGCGGGCGAGCAGGTCGCGAAGGCGGCCGCCGAAGACCGCGAGCACCGCGAGGGCCGCGCCGGACTGGATCGTGATGTTGAAGAGGTCCGACTGACCCGGTAGCAGGTGCGCGTTCTCCACCAGGAGCAGGTGCCCGGTGGAGGAGATCGGCAGGAACTCGGTGATCCCCTCGATCACCCCCAGCAGGAAGACGCCCAGCCACTCGGGCATCGGCCGGTCAGCCCACGATCTCTTCGCCGCCGTCCACGCCGATCACGTTGCCGGTGATCCAGTGCGTGTCGGGATGGCTCAGCACGACGATGGCCCGGGCCACGTCGTCGGTGGTGGTCAGCCGGCGATGCGGGTTGCGCCGGGCCGCCTGCTGGGAGAACTCCTCGTAGTTGGGGATCTTCTGGGCCGCCGGCGTCGCGGTCACCCCGGCCCGGATCGAGTTGGCGGTGATGCCGTGGGGCGCGAGCTCGGCGGCGAGCTGGCGGATATTCGACTCCAGCGCGGCCTTGGCCGCCGACACCGGCCCGTAGAAGGGGAGCACCCGCGCGCCGCCCGAGGAGGTCATCGCGTAGATGCGGCCGCCGCGCCCCATGAGGCCGCGGCCCACCACCTCCTGGGTCCAGTACACGAGGCTGTGGGCCATCACGTCGAGGGTCATGTCCATCTGGGCCTTGGTCACCGCCTCCTTGATCGGATCGGCGACGAAGAGCTTCAGGGTCCCGAAGGCGAGCGAGTGCAGCAGCACCCGCACCTGGCCGACCTCGTCGCGCTCGCGCAGCACCCGCTCCATCTCGCTCGCCACCTCGGCCCGCTTCTCCTCGTCGGCCGCGTTGACGTTGAAGAAGCGCGCCTGGCGCCCGAGCGCGGTGATCTCACCGGCGAGGCGCTCCACGTTGGGCAGGGTCGACTTGCGATCGAGGTGCACCCCGAACACGTTCATCCCCGCGCGGGCGAGGGCCAGGCTGGTGGCCGCGCCGAAGCCGGACGACGCGCCCAGGACGAGGGCCCAGCCGCGCAGCGTGATCGGAGAGGCGTCCGTGCTCATCCCACTCCTCGCGTGAGAGGTTTCACCGGCTCGAGCCCGGCCCATTCTAGCAGAAGTTTCGCGTACGCCCCCGGGCCGTTCCGGGACATCATGGATCCACTGCCTTTGTACACGGAGGACCCCACAAGGAGACCCGACGATGCGAGCAGTCCTGACTCCGGTCCTGGTCGTGCTCGTGATGGCGGCGCTGGCCGGCTGCGCCGCGAGCCCCGCGGTGCCGCTGAGCTCCCTCGGCCACGAGGTCGACGTGCATCCGCTTCGGGGGCAAGCCGTCGATCTGCTCAAGCAGGACGACGCGGCCTGTGAATCCTGGACGAGGAGCACGAAGGGGCCGAACGAGCCGTTGCCGGCCGCCGAGCTCCGGTATAGCGCCTGCGCCCTGAGCCGCGGCTACAGCGTCAAGCCCTGGGACCACCGGATCAGCCCGCCCGCGAGCGCCCCGGACCTCGCGGGCGTGGTGGCAGACCTGCAGACCTGCGGGCTCAAGCGCGGGCTGTACGACCCGGCCGGGCTGGTCGTGCTGGGGGCGGTCGAGGCCGGCATGACCGAAGCGCGACGAGCGGAGGCGTGGGCGTGCCTCAAGCAGCGCGGCTACACGGTCGACTACCAGCCCGACGCCCGCGCCGAGTCCATCCGGAAGAAGTGGCGGGCCGCCGGAGCCGGCGACCGCGGAGTCCCGGCGGAAGTCCGTGCTACGATGTGGACCGCCTATGGCGAAGACGGCGGGTATTCTCCTGATCGGCAACGAGATCCTCTCGGGCAAGATCACCGACGCCAACGCCGCCTACCTCTGCCGCGAGCTGCGCGCCCTGGGCGTCGAGGTGCGGCGCATCACGGTCATCCCCGACGAGGTCGACCTGATCGCCACGGAGGTCCGCGCGTTCAGCGCGGCCTACGACGTGGTCTTCACCTCCGGCGGGGTCGGCCCCACCCACGACGACGTCACCATCGAGGGCGTCGCGCGCGCCCTCGACGTGCCGGTGATCCGCGAGCCACGGCTGGTCCAGGTGCTGGAGGGCTACTTCAAGGGCCGCCTCAACGAGGCGCGCCTCAAGATGGCGGAGGTGCCGCAGGGCGCCGAGCTGACCGCCGACGGGGAGCTCGTCTTCCCGGCGGTGGTGGTCCGGAACATCTACATCCTGCCCGGCGTGCCCGAGATCTTCCGGCAGAAGTTCGACTCGCTCAAGGAGCGATTCCGCGACGCGCCCTTCCACCTCTGCTGCGTCTACGTGAGCATGGGGGAGGGCACCCTCGCCGATCACCTGAACGAGCTGCTGGCCGGCCATCCGGACCTGCTGCTCGGCTCGTACCCGGAGTTCTCGAACCCGGAGTACAAGGTGAAGGTCACGCTCGAGTCGAAGGACCGCGGCTATCTCGACGCTGCGGTCGGCCGCTTCCTGGAACGCCTCCCCAAGGAGGCGATCGTCCGGGTCGAGCGGTGAGCCGCCGCCGCGGCGGCGGACGGCTCTGCTGACCCCTCCGCTGGCCGTCGCGATCGTCGCGGCCGCCCTCTTCCTCGGGCGCCTCGGGGCCGCCCCCTTCCTCGACCCGCCCGAGGGCATCCACGCCCAGATCGCGTGGGAGATGCTGCGCGGCGCCGACTGGATCACCCCCCATCTCAACGGGGTCCCCTACTTCGACAAGCCGCCGCTCCTCTACTGGCTGATGGCGGGCGCCTTCGCATGGCTCGGCCCCACCGAGAGCGCGGCCCGCCTCGTCTCCGGGCTCTCCGCGGTGGCGGTGGCGGTGCTCACCGTCCTCATCGGCACCCGGCTCGCCTCGGCGCGCGTCGGCCTCATGGCCGGGCTGATGGTCGCGGCCAACCTGGAGATGTTCCTCTTCGGCCGCATGGTCAAGCCGGACCTGCTCTTCGTCGCCTGCATCCTGCTCGGCCTCTACGGCTTCATCCTCGCGTACCTGGGGCAGGGGCGGTGGCCGCTCCTGCTCACCTACGGAAGCCTCGGCCTCGCGGTGCTCGCCAAGGACCTGCTGGGCGCGCTCGGGCCGATCGCGATCGTGGCGCTCTTCCTGGGCCTCACCGGCGAGGGGCGGGCGTGGCGGCAGTGGCTCCCGCCGCGCGCGCTGCTGCTCCTGCTCGCGGTGGGAGTGCCGTGGTACGTGGCGGTGGAGCTCCAGCACCGCGGCTTCCTCTGGTACACCATCGTCGACAACCACCTCCTCAACGTCACCCGGCAGCGCGTGTTCCCCGACGAGGACGTGTCGCTCTCGACGCTCGAGTTCCTCGCGATCACCGGGGCCGGCTTCTTCCCGTGGGTGCTCGCGCTCCCGCTGGCGGTGTGGCGCGTCCTCGCGCGGCCGTGGCGCACACCCCAGGCGCGGCTCTGGGCGCTGCTCGCGATCTGGGTGGTGTCGATCCTGGGCGTCTTCGCACTCTCGCCGTTCAAGCTGCCGCACTACGGCCTGCCCGCGTTCCCGGCCATGGCCCTGCTGGTGGCCCGCCTCTGGGACGAGGCGATCGAGCGGCCCGCGGGCGCCCCGCGCTCCTTCACCCTGCTCGTCCCCTCGCTGCTCACGGTGGCCGGCCTCGCGGTGGCCGCGCTCCTGGTCTGGCGGGGGGTGCTCGGGGTCTCGACCGGCGCGGTATCGCTCGCCGACGTCTCCGCCCGCAACATGGCGGCCCAGGGCCAGCCGGTCGCCACCGACTTCATCGGCCAGTTCCGCCCGCTCTTCGGAAGCATCAGCGCGATCTTCGGGCTGGTGGCGGCCGCCCTCGCGATGGCCACCTGGCGCCGGCTGCCGCGGCTCGGGGTGGGCGCGATGCTCGCCGGCATGCTCGCCTTCCTCCCACTCTCGGTGGAGGGGCTCACCCTCTTCTCCCGGGCGCGCTCGGTGCGGGTCATGACCGACGCGATGCTGCTGCGGGCGGCTCCGGGCGACATCCTCGCCCACGAGGGCGCGCTCGAGAACAGCGCGTCCGCGCTGCTGCGCCTCGACCGGCGCGTGCAGATCGTCAACGGGCTGCAGTCGAACCTCGCCTTCGGCTCCACCTTCCCCGAGGCCCGCGGCGTCTTCTGGGACGGGGAGGCGCTGGCCCGGGCGTGGGGAGGCGACCGGCGGGTGTTCCTCCTCACCGCGCTGACCCCGGCCCGGAGCGTGGTGCACGAGCTGCCGCCGGGCCAGGTGCACCTGCTCGTCGAGGGCGGCGGGCGGCGGCTCTATTCGAACCGGCCCGGTGGGCCCGGGTGATATCCTGACCGCCAGGCGGATGGACATGGCAGGCGAGATCGCGCCTCGACGCGCATGAGCGACCCGATCTACCGGCTCCCAATCTACCGGCTCAAGGACGATCCCCACTCGAGCCACTCGGTGATCCTCGGCCGGCTCGGCGAGGGGCGCGGCCGGAAGGCCCTCGACGTCGGCGCGGCGGACGGCTTCCTCGCCGAGCGCCTCACCGCCCAGGGCTGGAACGTCACCGCGCTCGAGCGCGATCCGGTCCTGGCCGCGCGGGCGCAGGGGCGGTGCAAGGAGGTCGTGGTCGCCGACCTCGAGGCGGCCCCGCCGCTGCTCCACGGTCCGTTCGACGCGATCGTCTACGGTGACGTGCTCGAGCACCTCGGCGACCCGCGCGCCGCGCTCGTGGCCCTCGACCGCACGCTGGCCCCCGGTGGGACCGTCGTGGTCTCGGTGCCCAACGTGGCGCACCTCTGGATCCGGCTCTCGCTCCTGGCCGGCCGCTTCGACTACGCGGACCGCGGCATCCTCGACCGCACGCACCTGCGCTTCTTCACGCGGCGCACGTTCGTGGCCTTCCTCCGCTCGGCCGGGCTCGCGCTCGACGAGCTGCACGTCACCCCGGTGCCGCTGCCGCTGGTCGTGCCCGCGCGCTGGCACGGCTCCGGCCTGCGCGGGCTCCACCGCCTGAGCGCCCGCGCCGCCCGCATCTGGCCGGGCGGCCTCGCCTACCAGTTCGTGGCGGTGTGCCACCTCACGGGCGCGGCCTGATGGAGCGGCCGCCCCAGATCGAGCGCCCGAAGGGCGCCCCCAAGGTGGTGGTGGTCATGCCCGCCTACAACGCGGGGCGGACCCTTCGCATGACCTACGAGGAATTGCCGAAGGACGCGGTCAACCTGGTGATCCTGGTGGACGACGGCTCCACCGACACCACCCTCGAGGTGGCGCGCGACCTGGGGCTCGAGATCTTCGTGCACGACCGCAACTACGGGTACGGGGCGAACCAGAAGACCTGCTACACCGAGGCGCTGAAGGCGGGGGCGGACATCGTGGTGATGGTGCACCCCGACTACCAGTACGATCCGACCCTCGTGCCGCAGATCATCGCCCCGATCGTGAAGGGGGACGCCGACCTCGTGCTGGGCTCGCGGCTCGCGGGGGACGGCTCCGCGGTCCAGCAGGGCATGCCGTGGTGGAAGTTCCTCGCCAACCGCTTCCTCACCGGGGTGGAGAACCTCGCCTTCGGCCTGCGCCTGTCCGAGTACCACACCGGCTACCGCGCGTTCAGCCGGAGCGTGCTCGAGGACGTGAACTTCCGCATGAACTCCGACGGCTTCGTGTTCGACCAGGAGATCGTGGCCCAGGTGGTGTCCACCGGCTTCCGCATCGCGGAGATCCCGGTGCCGGTGCGCTACTTCCCGGAGGCCTCCTCGGCAAGCTTCGTGGCCTCCTGCGTCTACGGGCTCAAGATCCTCTGGGTGGTCTCGCGCTACCTCCTGCACAAGTCGGGCATCAAGCGATCGAGGCGGCTCGCCTCGCTCGTGCATCGGTACCAGCGCTACCGGTGATCGCCCGCCTCCTCGCCGTCGCGCCCGTGCTGGCGGCGGCGGCCCTCGGCGGCTCGCTCGTGCTGTGGACCGGCCGGCGCGAGCACTGGCCGTGGCGACCCGAGCACTTCTTCCTGCTGACCCTGGGCCTCGTGGCCCTGCGCGTCTGGCTCGCGCCGCGCCCCCTGCCGACGTGGCGCCCGCGACGGGTGGTCGCGGTCGGCGTGGCCGCCTACGCGCTCCTGTTCTCGTTCGTGACCGTGACCCGCCACTTCACGTTCGCGACCCACGCGCTCGACCTGGGCTACTACGTGCAGCTCGGCTGGAACCTCGCGCGCGGGGCCGGGCCGTACGTGAGCCTGCCCGAGATGCACGCGTGGGGCGATCACCTCTCGCCGATCATGTACGTCTTCGTGCCCGCGTTCTGGATCGCCCCCGGGGCGGTGGTGCTGCTCGTGGCGCAGTCGGCGGCCCTCGCCCTGGGCGGCGTCGCGGTGTTCGGCCTGGCCCGGGCCCGGCTCCGGGACGAGCGGCCGGCCGCCGCCTTCGCGCTGCTCTACCTGGCGAGCCCGTCGCTGCAGGGGATCAACGTGCGGGACTTCCACACCGCGGCCCTCGCCATCCCGCTGCTGCTCGCCGCCGCCTGGGCGGTGGAGGCGGGCCGACCGGGTTGGGCGCTCCTCCCGGCCGCGCTCACGCTGCTCTGCCGCGAGGACGCGGCGCTGCCGGTGATCGGGCTCGGGGTGTGGATGGCGCTCGGCCGCCGGCGCTGGGCTCCGGGCGCGATCGCGGCGGTGGGCGCGCTGGCCGTCCTGGCCCTCGACGTGCGCCTCGTCATCCCCGCGTACCGCGGCGAGCCCTATTCGCATCTCGCGCGCTACGCCCAGCTCGGCGACTCCCTCGGCGCGATCGTCACCACCATGCTCCTGCACCCGCTCCGCGTCCTGGGCACCTTGCTGACCGTGGACCGGCTGGTCTACCTGGCCGCGATGCTGGCGCCGCTTGGGCTACTGCCGCTCCTGGGAGGCCTCGACCTGACCGGCGCGCTGCCCGCGCTGGCCCAGAATCTCCTGAGCGTCGATCCGGTGCTCTACAACTACCGGGCCCAGTACCAGGCCTTCGTGCTGCCGTTCCTGGTCCTGGCCGCGATCCGCGGCTACGCCCGGATCGAGCGGCGACGGCCGGGCCACTGGCCGGTGGCGGTGCTGGTGGTGGCGATGGTGGTGAGCCTCGCGCTCGACTCCCGCACCGTGAACAACCTCGCGGTCGCGCGCTTCTGGCCCACGCCCGCCCAGATGGCGGCCTACCGGGTGCTCGGGCAGGTGCCCCCCGCGGCCGCGGTGTCCGCCCAGGACCCGTACGTGCCCCACCTGAGCCTGCGGCCGCTCGTGTTCGTCTTCCCGGTCGGCATCGAGAAGAGCGACTACGTGCTGGTCGACCTCGAGACCTACCCGTGGCGCAACCTGCCGGAAGTGAGCCTCGGCCGGGACGGCGCGACGGTCACCATCGTCGCCGGCGGAGCCGAGTACGGTTACGCGGTGGCGGCGGAGGCCGGGCCGCACCTGCTGCTGCGCCGGCTCTGAGCGCGGGGACGGCTCAGGTCAGCGGGACGTAGTCGTATTCGCCGATGCCCTGCAGCACGAGGAAGACCACCGAGGTCTCGCCGCCGTTCGTGACGAGGTGCGCCCGGCCCGGGCGGACCGCGTAGGTTTCCCCGGGCGCGAGCCGGATCTCCTCCTTCGGGTCGCGGAGGAAGAGGCGCAGCCGGCCCTCCAGCACGTAGAACGTGTCCTGGATCTTGCTGTGGTAGTGCCACGGCACCTGCTGGCGCGGGCCGAGCTGCAGCTCGTTGATCCGGAATCCCGGCCGCTCGGCGTGCCGGGCCCGACGCTCGACCTCGTAGAGATGGCTCGCGTCCTTGACACCTTCTTCCATCGGTCGCTCCTCCGATCGCTCAGACGCCCGCCGACGGGTTGCCGGTCAGGATGTGGGAGGCGTGGTGGTGGATCATGCGCCACTCGCCCGCGCTCCGCTCGTAGATGTTGGTGGCCAGCACCGAGGTCACCGAGATCTTGCCCCGATTCTCCGACAGGATGTTCTCGGTGCATGTGACCCACCCGAAGATGCCCTCGACGTAGACGTTGACGTCGGTGATGCTGAAGCGCATCTCCTCGCTGTGCTTGAAGATCGCCTCCCACGACTGGCGGACCGCGTCCCAGCCGGTGAGGAGCCCCCAGCCCGGGTGCACGCAGCGGACGTGCTCGGCGTGGGCCCAGACGTCGTCCATCTGGCGGATGTCGAGGGTCTCGAACACCCGATAGAAGCGCGCGTTGGCCTCCTCGACCTCGGCGCGCTCGTCTTCCGGATTCATGTCGGCGGATTCATGTCGGCGGATTCATGCCGGGGGATTCATGCGGGCGCGCCCACCACCAGCTCGTCGCCGCGCCGCACCACCGGCAGCCGCTCGAGCCGGGTGCCGGGGCAGGGGCCGTCCAGGCAGACCCCGGTGTCCGGCGCGAACACCGCGCCGGGGGTGGCGCAGATGAGGTGGCGGCCATCCTCGGTGAAGAACTCATTGGGCCACGCGTCCTGCGTGGTGCCCGCGTGGGGGCAGCGGTTGACGGAGGCGTGATGGCCACCCTCGTGGTTCACGAAGAACGCGCGCACGGTGCGCCCGCGCATCCGCAGGGCGAAGCTGGCGGTCTCGCCCGGTCCGAGCGCGTCCGCGGCGCACCGCCAGGTGGCCTGGCTCTCCGTCGGTTCCACGCAGAGGTTCTATCAGATCGATCCGGCGTGGGCAAACGCGCCCGCCGTCGCGGGGCCGCCGTGACCTGCGTGGTACCATGAGCGGGTTATGCCCGCTTCGCTCCTCGCCGTGGAGGCCCACGACCTCGCCAAGACGTTCCGCAGCGGATGGCTGCGCCGGCGCGAGACGCCCGCCCTGCGTGGGGCGAGCCTGCGGGTGGAGCGCGGCGCCATCTTCGGCCTGCTCGGACCCAACGGAGCGGGCAAGACCACGCTGCTGTCCATCCTCGCCACCCTGCTCCTGCCCGACGGCGGCTCGGCGCGGATCCTCGGCCACGACGTG
>DASZJM010000747.1:0-8097 GCA_035948165.1 Candidatus Methylomirabilota bacterium | reverse complement strand
CCGGCCGCCCGATACGTCAGCGGATCCATACCCCCTACGAGTCGAACAGCTTGAGCTGCGCCAGTTCCTCGGACTCGAAGCCGACCCGGTACTGGCCGGTGAAGCACGCGTGACAGAACTGATTCGGGTCCGACCCGGTGGCCTTCAGCATGCCCTCGAGCGAGAGATAGCCGAGGGAGTCCGCGCCCAGGTACCGCTGGATCTCGTCGACCTTGTGGCTCGAGCCGATCAGCTCGCGCCGGGTCGGCGTGTCGATACCGTAGTAGCACGGCCACTGGATCGGAGGCGAGGAGATGCGCACGTGTACCTCGCGCGCCCCCGCCGCGCGGATCATCTTCACGATCTTGCGGCTGGTGGTGCCGCGCACGATCGAGTCGTCCACCACCACCACCCGCTTGCCGTCGAGCACCTCCCGGTTCGGGTTGAGCTTCACCTTCACCCCGAAGTGGCGGATACCCTGCTGCGGCTCGATGAAGGTGCGGCCCACGTAGTGGTTGCGCACGAGCCCGCTGTCGTAGGGCATCCCGGACTCCTCCGAGAAGCCCAGCGCGGCCCCCACCCCGGAGTCGGGCACCGGGATGACCAGGTCCGCCGCCACCGGGTACTCGCGGGCGAGCTGGTGGCCGAGCGCCTTGCGCACGGTGTGCACGTTGCGGCCCCACAGCACCGAGTCCGGCCGGGCGAAGTAGACGTACTCGAAGACGCACTGCAGGCGCTCGGCGGGCCGGAACGGCTTGACCGAGGTCACCCCGCGGTCGTCGACGATCACGATCTCGCCCGGCTCGACGTCGCGCTCCACCCGCGCCTCCATGAGGTCGAGCGCGCAGGTCTCGGAGGCGAGCACCCACGCGGCGTCGAGGCGGCCCAGGGTGAGCGGCCGGAACCCGGAGGGGTCGCGCACCCCGATCATGCTGTCGGGGGTCAGGAGCAGCAGGGTGTAGGCCCCGCGCACGCGGGTCAGGGCCCGGGCGAGCTGATCGACGAGGCTCGCGCCCTCGGAGCGGGCGAGGAGGTGGAGGATTACCTCGGTGTCGGACGACGACTGGAAGACCGCGCCGTCCTTCTCGAGCTCCTCCCGCAGCGCCTCCGCGTTCACCAGGTTGCCGTTGTGGGCGATGGCCACCGGGCCGTGCGCGGTGGTGCCGGTGATCGGCTGCGCGTTGCGCAGGTTCGAGCTGCCCGCGGTGGAGTAGCGGACGTGCCCGATCGCGCGGTGCCCGGGCAGGCGCTTGAGCCGCTCCCGGCTGAAGACGTCGGCCACCCAGCCCATCGCCTTCTCGACCTGGAAGTGATGCCCGTCGGTCGAGGCGATGCCGGCCGACTCCTGGCCGCGGTGCTGCAGCGCGTAGAGCCCGAGGTACGCCACGTTGGCGGCCTCGACATGGTTCCAGATGCCGAAGAGGCCACACTCGTCGTGGAACTTGTCGTCCAGATCGAGTGCCGTCGGCTCAGCTGACATATCGCTCAAAGCCGCCCCTCCACGCGCCGGTGATTCGCTCCAGGTCGAGATCCACGAGCGGCGTCTCCCCCGCCCGGACGACCAGCCGCTCGCCACCGACCGTCCCGATGAACCGCCATGGTACCCGGAACTCGCTCATGAGCTGCTCGAAGTGACGCACCGCCTCCGCCTTCACCGAGACCACCACCCGCGACGGCCCCTCCCCGAACAGCGTCAGGTCCGCGCGCGCACCCGCCGATCCGAGATCGACGTCCGCCCCCACCGGCCGCGGCCCGCTCACGCAGCTCTCCGCCAGCGTCACCGCCAGCCCGCCCTCGGCGCAGTCGTGGGCCGAGGCGAGCAGCCGCGCGCCGATCGCGGCGCGACAGGCCTCCTGCACCGCCCGCTCCATCGCCAGATCGAGCGGGGCCAGCCGGCCGGCGATCTTCCCCTGGCGCACCCAGAGGAGCTCGGATCCGCCCAGGCTCACCGCGTCCGGCCCCAGCAGGGCCACCCGATCGCCCGGCGTGGCGAACCACTGGGTACAGCGGGCCTCCGCGTCGTCCAGGATACCCGCCATTCCGATCACCGGCGTGGGAAGAATCGCCTGACCCAGGGTCTCATTGTAGAAGGAGACGTTGCCGCCGACCACGGGGATTTCCAGCGCGCGGCACGCTTCGGTGAGCCCCGCCACCGACTCCTTGAACTGCCACAGGATCTCGGGGCGCTCGGGCGATCCGAAGTTGAGGCAATCGGTGAGGCCGAGGGGACGCGCGCCGCTCACCGAGAGGTTGCGCGCCGCCTCCGCCACCGCCATGGCGGTGCCCGCGCGCGGATCGAGGTACACGAAGCGCGCGTTGCAGTCGGTGGTGACCGCGACCCCGATGCGGGAGCCCTTGATGCGCAGCACGCCCGCGTCGGAGCCGGGCAGCACCAGCGAGTTGATGCCGACCTGCTGGTCGTACTGGCGGTAGACCCACTCCTTGGAAGCAATGCCCGGCGAGGCGAGCACGGTCAGCAGGGCCTCGCCGGCGTCAGCGGCAGTGGCCAGCACGGGCGGGTCGAACGCGCCGAGCGCGTCCTGCCAGGCGGGCCGGGCCGTCGGCTTCTCGTAGACCGGGGCCTCGTCGGCCAGAGCGCGCACCGGCACCTCCGCCACCACCGCGCCGTGGAAGCGCACGCGGAGCATGCCGTCGTCGGTCACGGTGCCGATCGGGACCGCGTCGAGCTCCCAGCGCGCGAAGGTCGCGCGCACCTCCTCCTCGCGCCCTCGGGCCGCCACCAGGAGCATGCGCTCCTGCGACTCCGAGAGCATGATCTCGTACGGGGTCATGCCGGTCTCGCGCTGGGGCACGCGCGAGGCTTCGATCTCCATGCCGGTGCCGGCGCGGGCCGGCATCTCCGAGCAGGCGCACGCCAGCCCCGCCGCGCCCATGTCCTGGATGCCCACGATCGCGCCGGTGGCCATCGCCTCGAGGCACGCCTCGAGCAAGAGCTTCTCGGTGAACGGATCGCCCACCTGCACGGTCGGCCGCCGCTCCTCCGCGGTCTCGTCGAAGGTGGCGGAGGCCATGGTGGCCCCGTGGATGCCGTCGCGGCCCGTCTTGGCGCCCACGTAGAAGACCGGGTTGCCCACCCCGTCGGCGCGGGCCCGGAAGATGCGTCGCTTGTCGACGAGCCCGACCGCCATCGCGTTGACCAGCGGGTTGCCCGCGTACTCGGCCGCGAAGTTGACCTCGCCGCCCAGGTTCGGCACCCCGAAGCAGTTGCCGTACCACCCGATGCCGGAGACCACGCCCTCGATGAGGCGCCGCGTGCGCGGGTCGGCCGGGTCGCCGAAGCGCAGCGAGTCGAGCACCGCGATCGGCCGGGCGCCCATCGTGAAGATGTCGCGCAGGATGCCGCCCACCCCGGTCGCCGCCCCCTGGAACGGCTCGATGAAGGACGGGTGGTTGTGGCTCTCGATCTTGAAGGTCAGGGCGAGGTCACCGCCCAGGTCCACGATGCCCGCGTTCTCCCCGGGCCCCTGCAGGACCTGGGGCGCCTGGGTGGGCAGCGCGCGCAGGAAGACGCGGGAGTGCTTGTAGGCGCAGTGCTCGGACCAGAGAGCGGAGAAGAGGCCCAGCTCGGTGAAGGTGGGCTCGCGCTCGAGGCGCCGGATGATGCGATCGTATTCTTCGGCCGTGAGGCCGTGGCTCTCGGCCAGGTCCCGCGTGACCTTAGGCTCGCCCGCGGTCACCCCGCCCCCACCCGGTTCGCACGTGGCCTATCGCTTGAGGAACGAGCCGTCTTCGACGAGGGTGTTGAGGATCGAGTGGAAGATCAGGGTGCCGTCGGTGCCCCCCACCGCGGCCTCGGCGGCCCGCTCGGGGTGCGGCATCAGGCCGAGGACGGTCCCTTCCTCGTTGATGACCCCGGCGATGTTGTCCATCGAGCCGTTGGGGTTGGCCTCCTTCGCCACGCGCCCGTTCTCGGTGCAGTAGCGGAAGACGATCTGGTTCTTGGCCTTCAGCGCGCGAATGGTCTCGGCGTCGGCGTGATACTTGCCCTCGCCGTGGGAGATCGGCATCTTGAGCACCTGGCCCGGGCGCATCGAGCGGGTGAACGCGGTGTCCGCGTTCTCCACGATCAGGTGGGTCGACTGGCAGCGGTACTGCAGGCACTCGTTGCGCATCAGGGCCCCGGGGAGGAGCCGGGCCTCGCAGAGGATCTGGAAGCCGTTGCACGATCCGAGCACGAGGCCGCCGCGGGCGGTGAACTCGGGCAGGGCCTCCACCACCGGGGAGCGGCCCGCCACCGCGCCGGCCCGGAGATAGTCTCCGTAGGAGAAGCCGCCGGGGAGGATCAGGCAGTCGAAGTCGGCGAGGTTGGCGTCCCGATGCCAGACGTAGCGCACCGGCTGGTGCAGCACCTCGCCGATGACGTAGTGAAAATCGCAGTCACTCCACGTGCCCGGGAAGATCACCACGCCAAAGTTCATGGGACCGTGTGTTCCTCCTTGTGATTGCTACTTCGTCACTCTAACCCGCCGTCCGGAATCTGACAAGGGGCTCGAGCCCTGCTAGCGACCGGCGCCGAGCATTTCCACCGTGAAGTCCTCGATCACCGGGTTGCAGAGCAGCCGCGCGCACATCTCGTCGACCCGGCGGCGGGCGTCTTCGGGCCCGAGACCGGTCAATTCGACCTCCACCACCTTCCCGACGCGCACCTCCTGCACCTCCGCGAAGCCCAGGCCGGCCAGCGCCCGCTGTACGGTGGCGCCCTGCGCGTCCAGGATCGACGGCTTGAGACGGACCAGGACGCGCGCCCTCACGCCGGGCTCCCCTCGGGGAGCAGACCGACCCGCCGATAGATGGCGGCCACGTTGCGCAGGTACCACGCGGGGTCGAAGCACTCTTCGAGCTCGGCCCGGGTGAGCTGGGCCGTCACCTCGGGGTCGGCGGCGAGCAAGTCCCGGAACGCGGTGCGGTCGCGCCACGCCGCCATCGCGGTGCGCTGCACCATCTCGTAGGCCTTCTGCCGGGCGAGGCCCTTGTCGGTGAGCTTGAGCAGCACCCGCTGGGAGAAGAGGAGGCCGAAGCTCCGCTCCATGTTCTCCCGCATGCGCTCCGGGTAGACCTGGAGGCCGTCGAGGATGCGGGTCATCTGGTGGAGCATGTAGTCGACCAGGCACGTGGAGTCGGGCAGGATCACGCGCTCGACCGAGGAGTGGCTGATGTCCCGCTCGTGCCACAGGGCCACGTTCTCGAGCGCGGCGAGCGCGTTGGTGCGGACCAGGCGGGCCAGGCCGCACACCTGCTCGCAGGAGACCGGGTTGCGCTTGTGGGGCATCGCGCTCGAGCCCTTCTGCCCCGCGGTGAAGGGCTCCTCCGCCTCCAGCACCTCGGTGCGCTGCAGCGCGCGGATCTCGGTGGCCACCTTCTCGAGCGACGCGGCCACGATGGCGAGGGTGGTGGAGAACTCGGCGTGCCGGTCGCGCTGCACGATCTGGTTGGAGATCGGCGCCGCCTCGAGCCCGAGCAGCCGGCAGGCTTCCTCCTCCACGTCGGGATCCACGTGGGCGAAGGTGCCGACCGCCCCCGAGAGCTTCCCCACCCGCACCGCCTCGCGCGCCCGCCGGAGGCGCTCCAGATTCCGCCCCGCCTCGCTGTACCAGAGGGCGGCCTTGAGGCCGAAGACCATGGGCTCGGCGTGGATGCCGTGGGTCCGCCCCACGCAGAGGGTGTCGCGATGGCGGAGGGCCAGCGTGCGCAGGGTGGTCCGGAGCCGCTCGAGGCCCGCGATCAGGAGCTCGGAGGCGTGCTGGAGCTGGAGCGCGAGCGCGGTGTCCACCACGTCCGAGGAGGTGAGCCCCATGTGGACGTAGCGCGAGTCGGTGCCGAGCGCCTCCTCCAGGTTGGTGAGGAACGCGATGACGTCGTGCCGCGTGGTGGCCTCGATCAGGTCGATGCGCTCGGCGGAGACGCGGGCGCGCGCCTTGATGCGCCCCAGCGCGTCGACCGGGATCAGGCCCCGGCGCGCGTAGACCTCGCACACCGCCAGCTCCACCTGGAGCCACGCCTCGTACTTCGCGTCCTGGGTCCAGATCCGCGCCATCTCGGGGCGCGCGTAGCGCGAGATCACCTGAGCCTCCTAGGTGCGGAGCAGGCCCCGGGGCAGGTGCCGGCGGTTGACCGCCCCCAGGGTCATGAGCGAGAGCTGCTCCTCGTCGAGCACGCGGTGGATGAGCGCGTCCACGTCCTCCATCCGGACCGCGTCGATGGCGGCCAGCACCTGGTCCATGGACATGAACGCCCCGAAGCGCATCTCGTGGCGGGCGAGCCGGTCCATGCGCGACGACGTCGATTCGAGCGAGAGCATGAGGCTCCCCTTGAGGTGGTCCTTGGACCGCCGGAGCTCCTCGGCGGTGACCCCGTCCTTCTTCAGGCTGCGGATCTCCTTCATCAGCGCGTGCATCACCTTTCCGAAGTTGGCCGGATCGGTGCCCGCGTAGACGTAGAAGAGCCCGGTGTCCCGGTAGGCCTGCTGCCCGGAGTGGACCGAGTAGGCCAGGGCCTGCCGCTCGCGGATCTCCTGGAAGAGGCGGGACGACATGCTGCCGCCCAGGATGTCGTTGAGAAGGTAGAGCGCGTGGCGCTCCGGCGCGGTGTCCGGCACTCCCGGCAGGCCCATCACGAGGTGCACCTGCTCGAGCGGCTTCTGCACGGTGTGGACGCCCGGGTGGATCGTGGGCGCGGTGAGCCGGTGGGGCTCGGCGGGCCGGTTCCACCCCTCGAAGCCGGCCGCGAAGAGATCGGCCACCCGCTCGTGCTCCGCGTTCCCGGCCACCGCCACCACGATGCGGCCGGGGACGTACTCGCGCTCGAAGTAGCCGAGCACGGTGTCCCGGTCGAAGCCTTTCACCACGTCCCACTGGCCGAGGATCGGCCGCCCGAGGGGGTGGCCGGCCCACACCCGCTCCGCGAACAGGTCGTGGATGAGGTCGTCCGGGGTGTCCTCCACCATCTTGATCTCCTGGAGGACGACCGCCTTCTCCTTCTCGATGTCGTCCGCCGCGAAGAGCGGGTGGCGGAGGATGTCGGTGAGCAGCTCCACCGCGAGCGGCAGGTGCTCGTCGAGCACCCGCACGTAGAAGCAGGTGTGCTCCTTCGAGGTGAACGCGTCCATGTGACCGCCCACCGAGTCGATCGCGCGGGCGATGTCCTCCGCGCTGCGCGACGCGGTGCCCTTGAAGACCAGGTGCTCGATCAGGTGCGAGATGCCCCCGAGCGGCTCCGGCTCCACCCGCGAGCCGGTCTCCACCCAGATCCCCACCGCCACCGAGCGCACATGCGGCATCGTCTCGGTGACGAGCCGGATGCCGTTGGGCAGCGCGCTCTTGCGATCGGGCACTAGGCAGAGCCCCCCGCGGCGGCGGGCGCGATCTTGAGCTTCTCCTGCTCTGCGATCGCCGGCTGGTCGCGATGGGCCGCCTTGCGGGAGAGCCGCATCTTGCCGTTGCCGTCGATCTCGATCACCTTGACCGCGACGATGTCGCCCTCGGAGAGCACGTCGCCCACCGAGCGGATGCGGCTCTCCGCGATCTGGGAGATGTGGAGCAGCCCCTCGTTGCCGGGAATGATCTCCACGAAGGCGCCGAACTCCTTGATCGACTTGACCTTGCCCACGTAGATGCGGTCGAGCTCGGCCTCGCGGCAGATGTCCTGGATGATGCCGATCGCCATCTGGGCCGCCTCGGCGCTCGGGGAGAACACGGTCACCTTGCCGTCGTCCTCCACGTCGATCTTGGCGCCGGTCTTCTCCTGGATGCCGCGAATGACCTTGCCGCCAGGGCCGATGATCTCCCGGATCTTCTCCGGGCGGATCTTGATGGTGAGGAAGCGCGGCGCGTTCGGCGAGAGCTCGGCGCGGGGCCCCTTGATGACCTCGGCCATCTTGCCCAGCACGTGCAGACGCGCCTCCTTGGCCTGGGCGAGGGCCTGGCGCATGATGTCGACCGACACCCCGCCGATCTTGATGTCCATCTGGAGCGCGGTGATCCCCTTCTCGGTGCCGGCGACCTTGAAGTCCATGTCGCCGTAGTGGTCCTCGCTCCCCATGATGTCGGTCAAGATCCCGACCTTGTCGCCCTCCTTGACCAGGCCCATCGCGATGCCCGC
>DASZJM010000746.1:0-4839 GCA_035948165.1 Candidatus Methylomirabilota bacterium | reverse complement strand
TCGGCCTCAGGACCAGAACTGGTCCTCGCGCCGCTCGTCCCCCTGATACTCGCGGAACTCGGTCACCTTGCCCTGCTTCAGGCGCCAGACGTGAACCTCCGGGAACGACGCGGCCACGCCGTTTCGCTGCGCCTTGATGGTGACCAGGGCCACGACCACCTCGCCGTCGGCCAGCACGTTGCGTACGTCGATGCCGAACGCGCCCTGGGAGAGCTCCATGGTGCGCTGGAAGAAGCCTCCGACCTGGGCGTGGCCGGTGTAGTCGCCCGAGAGCGGACCGTGCCCGGGCACGTGCCAGGTGATGGCCGCGTCGAACACCGCGAACACCGCGGGGACGTTGCCCTTCGAGAAATCGTCGTAGGCCTTCCGGATGATCGCGCCGTTCGATTCGGCCATGGGTCGGCTCCTTTCCGCCGCTCATTCTGGAGCAGCGATCGAGCCCGAGACAATCAGTCGAACAGTGCCAGGTCGATCGCGTCCCCCATCGCGTTGTACCCCAGATCGCTCGGGTGGAGGTGGTCGCCGCAGTCGTAGATCGGCAGCATGCGAGCCGGGTGCACCGGGTCCCGCAGCGCCTCGTCGAAGTCGAGCACCGCGTCGAAGGCGGCACCCTCGCGGATCCACGCATTGACCGCCTGGCGTTTCGCTTCGCGCTCAGGAGTCCAGGCCCCCACGAGGAAGGTCTCGTTCTCGTACGGCGTCAACGTCGCGCCGAAGATCTTGATGCCGCGCGTGCGGGCACGCACCGCGAGCTGCTTCAGCCCGTCGATCATCTGCTCGGCGGTGACCTCTTCCTCGGGCCTGGCCCAGCGGTTGCGGAGGTCGTTGGTGCCGAGCATCACGATGACGTGGGTGACGCCGGGTTGGGCCAGCACGTCGCGGTCGAAGCGGCGCAGGCCGCTGTCGCCCCGGACGTCGTGCAGGATGCGGTTGCCCCCGAGCCCCTGGTTCATGATCGCCATCGGGCGGCCGCCGGCGCGGGCCTGGAGCCGACGCGAGAGCTGATCGGGCCAGCGGCAGAACGCGTCGATCGTCGAGATGTTGGCGTCGGTCAGCGAGTCGCCGAGCGCGACGACGCCTCCGGCTTCCGGGCCCGCCAGCACGTCGACCCCGCAGACGAAGTACCAGTCGTCGGTGATCTTGCCGACCGGCATCGCGATCGCGGCGGTGAAGTCGCCCGGCGGGGAAATGTAGTTCGTTTGGCGTGAGTAGCGACCGGTGATGCCGAAGCTCGCCGGCAGGTCGCCAGGCAGGTGCACGCTGATCGTGAGATCGCCGAGCGGCGGAAAAGGTAGCGAGACCGGGTCGCTCATCAGGAGTGCGCCCGCGGCGATGATGGCGGTCTCGGCACCGCCGAAGGTCAGCCGCCGATCGGAGGCCGGGACGATATTGGGGCCGCTGTCGCGCAGTCCGATCCGCACCGCGCCGACGGCGAGGGGGCGGCTACCGTGGGCGTTGGAGAGACGCACCCGCAGCGTGTCGCCACCGAGGCTGGCGCGGACGTTCATCCGCAGGGTCTGGTTGCTGAACGCGGCGCCCTCGGCCGGCGCGGGCGCGGCGGTCCAGGTGCCGACCCAGTGCTTCATTCAAGCGGCCGGCGCGACCGCGAAAAGCCGCCACTCGCCGGGGACGCCCTTGAGGACGTGCGCCCCGCGCTCCTCGAACCCGATCCCTGAGCCCGCCACGAGATCCTTGACGGTGTTGGAGACCAGGACCTCGCCCGGCTTGGCCAGCCCGGCTACTCGTGCACCGATGTGGACGGCGATGCCGCCGACCTTGTCGCCGATCACTTCGCACTCACCGGTGTGCAGCCCCGCGCGCACCTCGATTCCGAGAGGTCGTACGCCCGCCGCGATGGCCGCCCCGCAGCGAATCCCGCGGGCCGGGCCGTCGAAGGACGCGAAGAAACCGTCGCCCGCCGTGTCCACTTCGCGGCCGCGGAAGCGGGCCAGCTCGCGCCGTGCGAGCGCGTAGTAGCCCTCGAGGAGATCGCGCCACTTGCGGTCGCCGAGGGCGGCCGCCCGCTCGGTAGAGCCCACGATGTCGGTAAACAGGACCGTGGCAAGAACGCGATCGGTCTCCGGCGCGTGTCTGTCCCCCGTCAAGAATTCTTCGACCTCATCCAGGATCGCATCCATGTTCCCGGCCCAGGGCGCGTGGTCGACACCCGCGAGCTCGACGAGTCGTGCGCCGGGCACATGCTCCGCCAAGAAGCGACCCTGTTCCACTCGGATCACGCGATCACCCGTGCGGTGCGCGACGAGGGTCGGTACCCGGATGGCGGACAGGATGGAACGGACGTCGATCTCCTTGTTCATCTGCATCACGGCTACCGCCGCTCCGGGGCTTGCCGCCAGGCGCTGGTACGTGCCCCACCATTGTCGGTAGCTCTCATCGCCGATGGCGCTGGGTGCGCGCCCATCCGAACCCTGGCCCCATCTCTCCTCGATGGTATCGATCATTGCCCGCCATTCCTCCTCCGTGTGCCCCCAGGGATGGTCCGGGGCCCAGGAGCGCCGCGCATAGCAGCCGTACAGCACCAGAGCCGAGATACGCAGGGGATACGTCGCGGCGAACAGGAGCGACATCGGTCCGCCCTCTGAGACGCCGAAGAGCGCGGCTCGCTGGGAGCCCACGGCATCCATCACCGCCCGCACGTCATCCATGCGCTGCTCGAGCGTGGGGATGCCGCCAACGCGATCGGAGAGCCCCGTGCCGCGCTTGTCGAACCGGATGAGCCGCGAGAAAGAGCCCAGGCGCTCGAAGAAGCGGGCCGACCACGGATGCTCCCACTGATGCTCCAGGTGTGACACGAAGCCGGGGACGACAATGAGGTCGAGCGGCCCGCCTCCCGTCACCTGGTAGGCGATGTGCAGACCGCCGCTCTTCGTGTACTGAGTCCTGGGTGTGGTCGCCATGACGCCCCGGACAGACTATGAGCGCGGCGCTCCGAGAGGTCAACCCGCCCCGGGTCTGTCTGCCCGATGACCGTGATGGTATAGTGGCCGCGGTTTCGGGCGGGAGAGCCGGCGAGCGCCGGCGTTCCGCGACGAGCATCGCTCCACCGCACCATCGAGAACGGAGGCCGACCATGAGAATGACGAGGCGAATCACGGGACGCTGGCGTGTCGCAGCCAAACTGGCCGTGCTGATCGGCGTGATCGTCGTCGCGTCGTCCCAGTTCATGGGCACGCCCCGGGCGGCGGATCCCATCAAGATCGGCTGGGTCGGGCCGCTGTCGCCCCCGGGCGGCTACGCGGAGGGCGCGCTCATGAAGCAGGCCGCCCAGCTCGCGGCCGACGAGATCAACGCCAAGGGTGGCGTGCTCGGGCGGCAGATCGAGGTGGTCTTCGCCGACACGCGCGGCAAGCCGGAGGAAGGCACCGCGGCGGCGGAGCGGCTCATCTCCCAGGAGAAGGTCGTCGCCATCACCGGGGAGTTCCACAGCTCGGTCTTCCTCGCGGAGATGGAGGTCGCTCACAAGGCGGGCATCCCGATCATCGCGGTGGACGTGTGGGCGCTCAGCATCACCGCCAAGGGTTATCCGGAGGTGTTCCGGGTCGCGCCCAACCAGGCGCTGATCGCGACGAAGTACGGCGACTGGATCGCGGCGGCCGGGTTCAAGAACGTGGCCTTCCTCTTCGAGAAGACCGACGGCGGGCAGAGCGCGCGCGACGTGCTGCTGCCGGTGCTGGACAAGCACGGCGTCAAGTACGAGGCGGTCGGGGCCGATCCGAACTCGACGGAGTTCACCGCACAGATCGAGCGGTTCAAGACCAAGCAGCCCCCCTTCGACTTCTTCATGACCGCGTACAGCGAGGCGGGTGCCTATCCCATGATCAGCCAGTCGCACACGCTCGGGTTCGCGCCGAGCGCCAAGACCGGCATCGGCAACTCGGGCGGCCCGGCGGTCGATCCGACGTTCTGGAAGAACGTGGGCGAGGCGGGCAAGTACCTGGTCACCGAGATCGTCGGCCTGCCCAAGGCGGCGTGGAACGACAAGACCAAGGCCTTCGTCGCGGCGTACACGAAGAAGTACAGCCATACCCCATCGCCGCAGGCCATCGAGAACTACGACGCGATGCTGGTGCTGATCGACGCGATCGCGCGGGCCAAGTCCACCGACGGCAAGGCGCTCATCGCCGCGCTCGAGAAGACCGACATCGTGCTGGGCCGGGGGCGCTACACCTTCTCCACCAGCAAGCAGCCGGACTGGGCCTACCACCAGTTCATGAACGCGCCGGTGGCCCTGGTGCAGTACAGCAAGGTGAACCAGGCGGCCGAGGACGCGCCCATCGTCTGGCCGCGGGACATCGCGGACGTCAAGTACACGTACCTGAAGCCGGGCCAGTGAGTCGCCGCTCGGACAGATAAGAAGCGCTCCGGGAGACCAGAGGGGGAGGCCGTGCGCCGGCGCGTCGATCGCGCCGATACGGGGCCTCCCCCGCGCCGTCCCTGAGAGGGCAGTCACCAGGACCAGGCGATGAGCTGGGATTACCTCTTCGTCCAGGCCGCGAACGGGGCGGTCATCGGCGTGATCTACGCCCTGATCGCGGTCGGCGTGACGCTCATCTTCTCCATCCTCAAGATCGTCAACTTCGCCCACGGCGACCTCTACATGCTCGGGGGTTACTGCGCGTACTACGTCATCGAGTACCTGGGCTTCCCCCCGCTGATCGCGATGGTCGTGGCGATGGGGGCGCTCTTCGTGGGGGCGATCGTCCTCGAGCGCCTCATGCTGACGCCGCTCTACAGCGACGCCACCGAGCGCAAGGACGAGTACGGGCTCATCGTCACCTTCGGCCTCGCGTACTTCCTGCGCAACTCCGCGGTCATCGC
>DASZJM010000745.1:0-1660 GCA_035948165.1 Candidatus Methylomirabilota bacterium | reverse complement strand
CTCGTGGAGAGCTCTCCTACTCCAAGGTCCGCGCTCTCACCCGCGTGGCGACCCCGGAGAGCGAAGAGCGGTTGCTGTCGGTCGGACGGGCTGGCACCGCGTCGCACATCGAGTGCATCGTGCGGGGCTGGCGGCGGATGGATCGGCGGGCCGATTCCCACGGCGTGGCGCGTCGAAACGCCAGCCTGGGCCTGCACGTCCGCCAGGACGACGATGGCACGGTGATCGTCCGCGGCCGGCTGGCTCCCGAGGTCGGCGCGTTGCTGGTCCGCGCGCTCGATGCCGCCCGCGAGACGCTCTATCAACGGACGCGGGCCGTCGCCGATCCGACGGCAACTGACTTGGCAACCGCGCCCCCGATGCGCGCGCAGCAGCAGGCCGATGCGCTGGCCCTGCTGGCGGAGACCGCGCTGCATCACGAGATCGACCCCGGCGCCCCGGGGGAGCGCTATCAGGTAGTGGTCCACGTGGACGCCGCGGTTCTCGCTGATCCGGCGCAACCCGGCCAATCCGTGCTGGAAGAAGGGAGCCACGTTTCCGCGGAAACGTCGCGGCGCCTGGCCTGCGACGCGAGTCGGGTAGTCATGCGGCACGACGACGAGAGGCGCTTGCTCGAGGTGGGGGCCCGGACCCGGACGATTCCGCCCGCGCTGCGACGCGCGCTGCTGCATCGGGACCGAACCTGTCGCTTCCCGGGCTGTCATGTACGGGTCGGAGAGGGCCATCACGTGCGTCATTGGGCCCAGGGCGGCCCGACCACACTCGGCAATCTCGTCCTCCTTTGTCGCCGGCATCACCGCGCGGTCCATGAAGAAGGCTACCGGGTGGCCCGAGAACCCGACGGCACGCTCGAGTTTCGACGGCCGGATGGCCGCGCGCTGCCCCACGTCCCGCCGCCGACGCCGGTACCCGTCGATCCGGTCGATGCGCTGCACACGCAACACGCCGACCTGGGACTGCGGCTTGACGCGCGGACCGCGTGCCCTCGATGGCTCGGCGAGCGGCTCGACGTCGGCTGGGCGCTCGACGTGCTGTACCCTCGCGCGGCGCCTTGAGTGCGCGCCGCGGTCGGTCGATAATCGCGGCACACGACACGCCACACTCACGAGGAGACCGCGATGGACTACCGCGACTACCAGCACCTCGTCTTCGAGCGCCGGCCGAACGGGGTGGTGCTCATCACGCTCAACCGGCCGGAGGTGCTGAACGCGACCAACGACCGGCTGCACTGGGAGCTGACCCAAGTCTGGCTCACCCTGGACGCGGATGACAGCGCGCGCGTTGCGGTGGTGACCGGCGCGGGCCGCGCGTTCTCGGCGGGCGGCGACCTCGACATGGTGGAGGCCAACGCCCGCGATCCGAAGCGCATGGGGCGCACGCTGCGCGAGGCCTCCGACATCGTCTACAACATGATCAACCTGGAGAAGCCGGTCATCTCGGCCATCAACGGCGTCGCGGTGGGCGCGGGCCTGGTGGTCGCGCTCCTGTCCGACATCAGCATCATCTCGGAGACCGCGCGCTTCACCGACGGCCACACGAAGCTGGGCGTGGTGGCAGGCGATCACGCCGCGATCGTCTGGCCGCTGCTCTGCGGGATGGCCAAGGCCAAGTACTACCTGCTGACCAGCGACTTCATCGACGGCCGCGAGGCCGAGCGCAT
>DASZJM010000744.1:0-4805 GCA_035948165.1 Candidatus Methylomirabilota bacterium | reverse complement strand
GCGCTGCTCGCCGCCAACGCGGCGGCCGGCTCCCCGCTCAGCATGCGGCGCGCCGAGCACCGCCGCGAGCACCTGGACGAGATCGAGCGGGTGCGCGCCGGGCGCTAGGCGGAGCGGCCGCCCGCGGGCCTACCAGCCGGCATAGATCCCCTCGCGGATGGTGGGATCGGGCCCGCGGGTCTGATCCCACTGCTTCTGCATCAGGATCTGGTAGAGCCCGATGGAGCCGCTCGCGAACGCGACCGACGAGCAGGTCAGGTAGAGGAGCCACGTCCGGTAGACCTGCTCGCCCACGATCTCCCGCGCCTCGTCGGCGCGCGCCTTCAGGCGGTCGGCCCAGTGCCGGCAGGTGCGCGCGTAGTGCAGGCGGAGGTTCTCCAGATCCAGCAGCTCCCAGCCGGCCCGCTCCATCTCGGTCAGGGTCTCGGTCACCCCGGAGAGATCGCCGTTGGGGAACACGTAGCGGTAGAGGAAGTCGGTCTGGCTGGTGGGCTGCCAGTGGAACTCGTGGTGGATGCCGTGGTTGAGATAGAGCCCGCCGTCGGTGAGCATGTGCTTCACCCGCGCGAAGAAGCTCGGGTAGTTCGGGATGCCCACGTGCTCGATGACCCCGATCGCCGCGATCTTGTCGTAGCGCGCGTCCGCCGGAAGGTCACGGACGTCGCGATACTCGACCAGGCAGCGCCCCTCGAGACCCTCGCGCTTGATACGCGCGGCGGCCCACTCCGCCTGCTGACGCGACAGGGTCACCCCGTGCGCCTTCACCCCGTAGTGCTGCGCGGCCCAGATGCTGAACCCGCCCCAGCCGCAGCCGATGTCGAGGACCCGCTCCCCCGCCTTGAGCCGGAGCTTGCGGCAGACCAGGTCGAGCTTGTCGGCCTGGGCCTGCTCGAGCTTGCCGTCCGGATCGCGGTAGTACGCGCAGGTGTAGACCATCAGCGGGTCGAGGAAGAGCGCGTAGAAGTCGTTGGAGACGTCGTAGTGGTGCGCGATGGCCTCGGCGTCGTACTGCTTCGACCGGGGACGTGCGGACCGGGTCATGGAGCCACCTCCCGCATACCGAAGATTGAGTGGAACACGATGCGCCGCCGGGCCCGCTCCGAGCCCAGCACGACGCGGACACCCAGGCGCGCGATCGCCTCGGGCAGGCTCGAGAGCCGGCGCTGCAGCCAGCCGAGCTCGCCCCGGCCGTAGCGCGCCACGATCTGGCGGGCGTAGCCGTCGAGCGGCGCGCCCGAGCGGACGAGCGCGGCCACCGCCTCCGCCGCGATCCGCCCGCTCCGGATGGCGGGGCCGATGCCCTCGCCGGAGAGATCGCGGGCGAGCCCGGCCGCGTCGCCGATCAGGCAGAAGCGCGGGCCGGCGAGCCGGCGCGGCGCCTGGCGCCGGACCACGTAGGCGTGGCCCTTGAACGGGGCGAGCGCCAGCCCCGCCGGCGCGCGGCCGGAGGCGCGCAGGCTCGCCATGAGGGCGTCGCGACGGCGCGGCAGGCTCCCGTCGTCGCCCTGGGTGCAGCCCACGCCGATGTTGATGAAGTCGCGCTTCGGGAAGTACCAGCCGTAGCCCCGCAGGTCGGGCTCCACGTAGATCTCGGGGGCGCGCAGGAAGGGCTCGAGGCGCTGCGTCCACTCGGGCGGAAGGCGCGTCTCGCTCTCCTGGGCCACCACCACCTCCTCACGCTCGGACACCTGGCCGAGCGCGCGCGCCACCGGGCAGCGATGGCCGCCCGCCCCGATGACCGCCGGGGCCTCGAAGGCCCCGCGGTCGGTCTCCACCCGCACCCGGTCGGCGAGCTCGGCGACCCCGGTGACGCGGATGCCCCAGCGCACGTCGGCGCCGGCGGCGGCGGCCCGCTCGAGCAGGTAGTGGTCGAACTCGCGGCGGATGATGCCGTAGCTGGTGGGGCGGCGCCAGCCGGTCTCGTGGCGGGCGCCCGCGAACTCGAGCACGCACTGATCGAAGGGCTGAATGGTGAGCGGGTACTTGTCGGGATCGACCTCGAGGTCGGCGAGCGCCTCCGGGGTCACCCACCCCGCGCAGATCTTCACCCGCGGGAAGACCGCGGCGTCGAGCACGAGCGGCCGCAGCCCGGCCAGGGCCAGGCGCCAGGCCGCGGTGCTCCCGCCGGGACCGCCGCCCACCACGATCGCGTCGTGCTCCATCACCGCCTCCACAGGGAGAGGAGGATCTTGAGCTTCTGGCCCGGCGTCACCCGGATGTTCTCCACCGCGTTGGCCACGTCCATCGCCTGGAAGAGGTCGCCCTCGAAGTCGATCCGGCTGTGTACGTACGCCTCGGCGAAATTGTACGGCGAAGGATCCCGGATGAGATCGAGAAAGGTCTCGGGGCTCTTGATCACCGCGGTGCACACCGGGGCGCCCGGCCCGACCCGCACCTCCTGTCCGTCCCAGAGGCGGAACGAGACCGACGCGGTCAGCTCGCCGAAGATCTGGCGGAGGATGGCCGCCGCGCGACCGGGGGTCGGAGTCGGGGCGAGGAAGCCGAGCATCACCCGCGGATGGTCTTCATGACGTCGGGATTCTCGAAGGCCCGGCCCGGCTCGCCCTCGAAGATGATCTCGCCGCGGTCGATCGCGAACAGCCGATCGGCCACCCGGGACGCGGTCATGAGGTTCGACTCCGCGATCAGTAGCGAGATGCCCATGCCCTTGATCTGTCTCACCGCGTCGATGAAGCGGCTCACCACCACCGGGGCCAGCCCCTCGAAGGGCTCGTCCAGCAATAGAATCGTCGGGGACAGCGTCATGGCGCGCCCGATCGCCACCATCTTCTTCTGCCCTCCCGAGAGATAGAGGCCGCGACGCGCGGTGAAAGCCCGGATCTCCGGGAACAGCCCCAGCACCCGCTCGTCGATGCCGTTGTCCGCCGACACCGGCCCGCCCCCCTTCCCCGCGGTCCGGGCCAGCGACTGGCTGATGACGAAGTTCTCGGCCACCGTCAGGTCCGGGAAGATGCCGGCGTCCTCCGGAGCATACCCGATCCCGGCGAGGGCGCGCTTGTGGGTCGGCAGCCGGGTGATGTCCCGCCCCGCGAAGGTGACCCGCCCGCTCCGCACCGGCAGGAGCCCCATGATGCTGTCGATGGTGGTGGTCTTGCCCGCTCCGTTCCGCCCCACCAGGCACACCGACTCGCGGTCGCCGACCTTCAGCGAGAGGTTGTGCAGCACGTGGGCGGGGCCCCGGAAGGTGTTGACGCCCTCGAGCTCGAGCATGGCTCAGGCGGTCTGGGTGCCGAGCATGTTGGCGGTCACCTGCGGGTTGCTCCGGATCTGGTCCGGGGTGCCGTCGGCCAGGATGCTGCCCTGGTGCATCGCCACGATCCGCGGGCAGTAGGTGAAGACCACGTCCATATCGTGCTCGACGATCACCGCGGTGATGCCGCCCGAGCGCACCACGTGGGTGATGATGTCCATGATCGGCGCCTTCTCGCGCGTGCTGACCCCGCTGGTGGGCTCGTCGAGGAAGAGGAGCTTGGGCCGGAGGGCGTAGGCCACCGCCACGTCGAGCAGCTTGCGCTCGCCCTGGGAGAGGCCGCCCGCGGGCGCGCCGGTCCGGCCGTCCAGGCCGAACTCCTTGAGCACGTGGGCCGCCTCGTCGCGCACCGCGGTGTCCGCGTCGGCGAGCGAGAAGAGGCGCCGGGTGCGGCCTTCCCGGGAGAAAATCGCGAGGGTCACGTTGTCCTGCACGGTGAGCTGGTCGAAGAGATTGACGAGCTGGAAGCTCCGGGCGATGCCGAGCTCGATCTTGCGGTGGATCGAGGCCCGCGTGATGTCGGCCCCCTGGAAGTCGATGCGGCCCGAGTCGGGCGGGATCAGTCCGCTGATCAGGTTGATCAGGGTGGTCTTGCCCGCGCCGTTGGACCCGATGAGGGCCAGCACCTCGCCCGCGCTCACCGTGAAGTCCACGTGGTCCACCGCGTGGGTGTCGCCGAAGGACTTGGCGAGCCGGGTGGTCTTGAGGAGGTCCACGCTCAGGTCGCCTTCGCGGGCCGGAGGGCGAGGCGCCGCAGCGTCCCCACCACCCCCGCGGGCAGGGCCAGGACCAGCACCACCAGCACCACGCCCAGCACCATCTGCCAGTACACGGTGTAGCCCACCGCCCAGTTCTCGAGGTAGTTGTAGATGATCGCCCCGATGACGGGCCCGAAGAAGGTCTGGAAGCCCCCCAGCACCGTGAAGAACACCATCTTGCCGGAGAAGGTCCAGTGCAGGATGTCGGGGGTGGTGAGCCCGTTGAGTGGGACCCAGAGCGCGCCGGCCAGCCCGGTGAACACCCCGGAGATGACGAAGGCGACCCACCGGTAGTGCCAGACCTGCACGCCCACGAACTCGGCGCGGGTCTCGTTGTCGCGGATCGCCTGCAGCGCCTTGCCGAACGGCGAGTGCACGATCACCCACATCACCGCCACCGCGATCACGAATACCGCGAGCACGTAGAAGTAGTAGCGGCGCGAGAGGAAGTCCTGCTTGTCCCCGCTCACCCGCACGAGGCCGCCGAGCAGGGTCGGCGTGGGCACCCGGAGGCCGTCGCTGCCGCCGGTGACCCAGAAGAACTTGAAGGCGAGGCTCCACAGCACCTGCGAGAGGGCCATGGTCAGGATGCCGAAGAAGATCTTGGTGTAGCGCACGCAGAGCAGGCCGAAGAGGGCGGCCACCAGCCCGGAGGCCACGATCCCGCCGACCAGGAAGGCCTCCATCGACTCGAGCTTGGCGTACTTGACGATGAACGCCACCGCGTAGGCGCCCACCCCGAAGTAGGCGGAGTGGCCGAAGGAGAGGAGGCCGGT
>DASZJM010000743.1:0-3362 GCA_035948165.1 Candidatus Methylomirabilota bacterium | reverse complement strand
CTGCCGCCGTAGCCGCCGCCGCTGAAGACGTACATGATGTAGTGCCGCTCCTTCAGCGGGTCGTGGCCGCCCAGGGTGAGATTGCCGCTGGTGCCGGCGGGCGCGGCGAAGAGATCGTCGGGGATGGCCTGGGCCAGCGTGCTGAAGACGGATTCGGCGATGCGCGAGCTCACCTCGGCGGCGCAGCCCGAGACCGGCCGCGGGTACCGGGCGTACAGAAACGTCCCGTGCGGGTCGGCCACGTGCAGCGGCTCGAAGCAGCCCGCGTTGATCGGCACGTCCGGGAAGACGTGCTTGATGGCGAGGTACACCGCGGCCTTGGTGGTGGCGATCACGCTGTTCAGCGGCCCGCGGCACGGTCCGCTCGATTCCGAGAAGTCGAAGTGGAGGTCGGTGCCGTCTTTCCGTATCCGGAGGCTGATCCTCAGCGGATCCGGATCCACCCCGTCCGAGTCCACGAAGGCCTCGCCCGAGTAGGCGCCGTCCGGGATCTTGGCGATGTGCGCCCGCATCATCTGGTCCGAGCGCCGGCGCAGCTCGGCGATGCACGCGGTCACGGTCGGCTCGCCGTAGCGATCGAGTAGCGCGGTGAGGCGCTTCTCGCCCACGGTGAGCGCGGCCACCTGGGCCTTGATGTCGCCGATGCGCTCCTCGGGCACCCGGATGTTGGCGAGGATGATGCTGAGGATGTCGGGCTGCATCACGGCTTCTCGGAAGAGTTTTACCGGGGGCAGCCGGAGGCCCTCCTGCTGGACCTCGGTGGCCCGCGTGGAGAAGCCGCCGGGCACCGAGCCGCCGGTGTCGGGCCAGTGCCCGGTGTTCGAGAGATAGGCCCAGAGCTGCCCGCGGTAGAAGTACGGCTTCACCATCTTCACGTCCATCAGGTGCGTGCCGCCGCAGTAGGGATCGTTGACGATGAAGATGTCGCCGGGCCGGAGGGGCTCCCCGGAGGCCTTCACGTGGTCGATCACCGCCCGCGTGGTGAACTGCATCACCCCCACGAAGATGGGCAGCCCGAGCTCGCCCTGGGCGATGACCTCCCCGTTGTCCCGGGCGTAGATGCCGTCGGAGCGATCGAAGCCCTCGGAGATCACCGGCGAGAAGGCGGCCCTCTCGAAGGTGAGGTCCATCTCGCTCGCCACCTGCTGGAGACCGTTCTGCACCACGACCAGGGTGACCGGATCGATCGCGTCCATCGCGGCTACGCGCCCAGGCCGAGCTCGGCGCGCAGGTCCTCCAGCACGCGCTCCCGCGTGCGGGTCTGCCAGCGCACCCGCTGGTTGATCGGGAGGTTCTCGACCTCCGGCACCACCTTGAGGGCCACGAACACCGGGCCCGGCTGGGCCAGGATGGCCGCGATGCCGGCCTCGAAGTCGGCGAGCTCGTCGAAGGCGAGCGCGCGCGGATAGCCGGCCCCGCGGGCGATGACGTCGTAGGCCACGTTCTTGGCGTTCGGCACCGGCTGCCCGCCGGTGGTGGCGTAGCACTCGTTGTCGAGCATGAAGTGGTAGAAGTTGGCCGGGGCCTGCTCGGCGACGGTCGGCAGGACGCCGAGGCTCATGAGCAGATCACCCTCGGAGTCGAAGAGCACCACGCGATCGGCGGGCCGGGCGAGGGCGAGGCCGAGGGCGAAGGCGGCGTGGCCGCCCATCGCAGGATCGCCGACCGGCACGTCGCGGGTGGGCCGCGTGCTGATCTGCGCCCAGTGCCGCGCGCCGCGGCCCGGCACGACGATGGCGTCACCGCGGTGCGCGTTGAAGACGCGGAGCAGGTCGGCGGTCTGGATCACGGCGGCGTCCTCCTAGCGATTGAAGCCGTGGTATTCGTCGGCCATGAGCACCGCCACCGGCCGCTGCGTGCGCCGGGCTTCCTCGAACGCGATCGAGATGCGCGGCGCGTCGGCCGAGGTCTCGACGAGATAGTAGGTGATGCCGAAGGCGTTGAGGAAGCGCTCGGTGTAGGTGGCCGCGGTGTCGGTGTTGACCCCGTGGCGGGTCCACCCGCGGTAGCCCACCATCATCACCACCGGGATCCGGAGGCCGATGGCCCAGCCCCGCAGCGAGTCGCCCGACTCCATGAGGCCGGTGTTCTGGATCAGGATGACCGGCGTGTGGCCTCCCGTCGCGAGGCCGGCGGCGAGGGAGAAGGCCAGGCCCTCGCGGCTGACCGGGACGAGCCGGAGCGACGGCTCGGCCTGCATGAGCTGGTAGAGGAAGTTCGTCTCGCTGTCGGGGAGCCACACCACGTCGGTGACCCCGTTCTTCTTCATCTCGTCGAGCACGAGCTGGGGGCCGAGCTGGCCGGCCTCGACGGAGCTCATGGCGTATCGAGGCTCCGCACCGTGATTTCCCGCGCCGTGATTTCAAGGTTGCCGAGCGCGTCCACGCGCATCCGGTCGCCCGGCTCGATCACGCTCGTGGAGTCGAGCTGCTCGACGATCATCGGCCCGACGAGCTCGACCCCGACCCCCAGCTGCTCCCGCCGGTACACCGGCGTGTCGTGCCAGCCCCCGTCGAACCAGGCGCGGCGGCGCCCCGTCGGGACGGCCGCGCCCGAGGGCACCGCGTCCAGCGCGATCAGACCCTCGAGCGAGACCGGCCGGCGCCGGCCGATCACCGCGGTGCGCAGGCTCACGACCTGGGCCCGCATCTCCCGCAGCTCCACCTCGAAGCGCTCCCAGTACGCCTTCTCGAAGGCGGTCATCAGCTCCTCGCGCGCGAAGTCGGTCCGCGGGATGGCGACGGTGAGGACGTGCGTCTGCCCGACGAACTGCATGTCGGCCTCGTGCTGGACGGAGACCGTCTCGACCTCGACGCCCTCGGAGGCCAGCAACCGGCCTCCTTCCTCCACCTGGGCGGCCAGGATCCGGTGCGCCTCGGCCACGTCCATGCGCAGCACCCCCTGGTTGATCGTCTTCACGAAGTCGTGGCGCACGTCCGCCACCAGGCAGCCCAGCGCGGAGGTGATCCCGGGCCGGGCCGGCACCAGCACCCGGGGGATGGCCAGCTCGCGCGCCAGCGCCACCGCGTGGAGCGGGCCCGCGCCGCCGAACGCGAAGAGCACGAAGTCGCGCGGGTCGTGGCCGCGCTGGAGCGAGACCAGGCGGATGGCGCCTGCCATCTTGTCGTTGGCCACCCGCACGATCGCGCTGGCGACCTCGTCGGGGCCGAGGCCCAGATGCGCGCCGATCTTCTTGTCGAAGATCTCGCGGAGGCGGTCGAGCCGGGCGGTCTGATCCACGCCGAGCAGCCCGGCCGGGTTGAGACGGCCGAGCAGCAGGTTGGCGTCGGTGATGGTGGGCTCCTCGCCCCCGCGCCCGTAGCAGATCGAGCCGGGATCGGCCCCGGCGCTCTCGGGCCCGA
>DASZJM010000742.1:0-2354 GCA_035948165.1 Candidatus Methylomirabilota bacterium | reverse complement strand
TTCACCACCCTCGAGACCGTGAACTTCGTCTTCGTCCGCCTCGAGACCTCCGATGGCCACGTGGGCTGGGGGGAAGCGGCCTGCCTCGGTGGACCCACCTGGAGCGAGGAGTCGGCCGAATCGGTGACCGCGACCATCGAGCGGTACATCGCCCCGTGGCTCGTCGGCCGCGACCCGACCGGGATCGAGGCGCTCCGGATCGAGATGGCGCGACGGGTCCAGGGCAATCCGTTCGCCCGCGCAGCCGTCGAGATGGCGCTCTGGGACCTGGCGGGCCGGGCACTGGGCGTGCCGGTGTACCGGCTCCTCGGCGGACGCGTGCGGGACCGCGTGCCGCTCTCCTGGTCGCTCGCGGTGGCGGACCCACAGGCCGAGTTGGGGGAAGCGCGCGCCCGGATCGCCCTGGGCCACCGCATCTTCAAGGTCAAGACCGGCGCCGGCGCGCTGGCCGACGACGTCGAGCGCGTCCGCCGGCTCCGCGAGGCCGTGGGCCCCGCGATCTCGCTCCGGGTGGACGCCAACCAGGGCTGGGACCGGCCAACCGCGCTCCGCGCCGTCCGGGCGCTCGAGCCCTTCGGCCTCGACTTCGTCGAGCAGCCGGTGCCCCGCTGGGACCTCGAGGGGCTCGCCTTGATCGCCGAGCGCGCCCCGATGCCGATCATGGCCGACGAGTCGTGCTTCACCGATCACGACGCGCTCGCCCTCGCGCGGCTCGGCTCGATCTCCATCGTGAGCCTCAAGCTCACGAAGTCGGGCGGCCTGCTCGGTAGCCTTGCGATCGCGCGGGTCGCGGAGGCGGCCGGCATGGGCTGCTACGTGGGCTGCATGATCGAGACCTCGCTCGGCACCGCCGCGTACCTCCACCTGGCCCTCGCCGCCGCTCCGGTCACCTGGGGCTGCGAGCTCTTCGGGCCGCTCCTGCTCGCGGGCGACGTCACACGACAGCCGGTCCAGTACGCCGACGGCTGCATCCTCTCGCTGGACGGCCCCGGCTGGGGCGTGGACGTCGACGAGAACGCGCTCGCCGAGTGGTCACCTCGATGCTAGCCCGGTGGTGAGCGGGGCGGGGCCGGTGCTCGAGACCCGCGGCGTCGTCAAGCGGTTCGGCGGCGTGGTCGCGGTGGACGGGCTCTCGCTGGCGGTGGCCCGCGGCGAGATCCGCGGGCTGATCGGCCCCAACGGCTCCGGCAAGACCACGACCGTCAACATCCTCTCCGGCCTCCACCGCCTGGACGGGGGCGAGATCCATCTCGACGGCCGCCGCGTGGACCGACTGCGGCCCCACGAGATCGCGGCGCGGGGCGTGGCCCGCACCTTCCAGATCCCGAAGCTCTTCGGGAACATGACGGTGCTCGAGAACGTCCTGCTCCCGGGCCACGCGGAGCGGGCCCGCGCCACCACGCGCCCGATGGCGGAGATCCAGGCGAGCGCGCGCCGCCAGCTCGATTTCGTGGCCATGGACCGGCACCGCCACTCCCTGGCCAAGCAGCTCTCGGGCGGGCAGGCGATGCTGGTGCAGATCGCCCGCGCCCTGATGATCCATCCCCTCCAGGTGGTCCTGATGGACGAGCCGTTCGCGGGGGTGCATCCGACCATCCGCGAGGTCATCATGGAGGCGATCCTCCGCATGAACCGCGAGCACGGGGTGACCTTCCTGATCGTCTCCCACGAGATGGCCGAGGTGCGGCGGCTCTGCGGCCGGGTCTCGGTCATGCACGATGGGCGCCTCATCGCGGAGGGCCCGCTCGCCGAGGTGGCGAACGATCCCGTCGTGCTCGAAGCGTACCTGGGCAAGTAGATGGCGCTGCTCGAGGTCGACCGGGTCGCGGCCGGCTACGTCGAGGGCATCGACATCCTGGCCGGCATCGGCCTGCGCGTGGAGGCGGGCAGCGTCACCGGCATCATCGGGCCGAACGGAGCGGGGAAGTCGACGCTGCTCAAGACCATCTTCGGCTTCATCCATCCCCGCGAGGGCCGCATCGTTCACGACGGCCGCGAGATCCAGCGGGCGGCGCCCCACGAGATCAAGCGGCTCGGGGTCAGCTACGTGCCCCAGGGCGCGAACGTCTTCCCCCAGCTCACCGTACAGGAGAACCTGCTCCTCGGCGCCTGGGTGGAGCGAGGCGACCGGGCCCGCGTGGGCCAGATGCTGGAGCGCGCCTACGCGACGTTCCCCCGGCTCCGGGAGAAGCGGCGGCATCGCGCCACCTCGTTGAGCGGCGGCGAGGCCAAGATGCTCTCGCTCGCCAAGGAGCTGGTGACCGACCCGAAGCTCCTCCTGGTGGACGAGCCCTCCGCCGGGCTCGCCCCCCGCATCTCGACCGAGGTGTACGCGCGGCTCGTGGTGGCGCGCG
>DASZJM010000741.1:0-1907 GCA_035948165.1 Candidatus Methylomirabilota bacterium | reverse complement strand
CAGGGTCCGGAGGTCGCGATCGGGCCCGGACTGGCGCGCCCCGGGCGTGAGCCCGCCGGCCGCCAGCGCCGCAACCCCGCCCCGCGTATCCGCGAGAACCCGGCGCGCGACCTGCGGCTCTCCGCCGAACGCGGCGTCGTCCTGGAGCAGGGCCGCGCGATTGTCGTTTACGAGCACTTCCAGCGGCACGCGGAGCTCGCGGCAGTAGGAGAGCATGGCCCGATGGTGCTGCGAGATGCGCGCCGGGCCCGCATTCAGGTAGAGGTCGGGCTGCCGATCCCACATCACCCGCTGGCTTGAATCCGTCTCCGCGATCGTGTCCCCCGAGCGGATCGTCCAGATGCGGCCTCCCGGCCGGTCACGCGCTTCGAGGATGGTGCAGTCGTAGCCGGCCCTCTGAAGCTCGTAGGCGGCCGACATCCCAGCGATGCCGGCTCCGAGCACCGCGATCCGGATGCCTCGGCCGGAATCCTTCGGCAGGCGGGGCAGCTCGCGGTAGGGGCCCGGGGGCGCGACGATCCCCATCGCCCCCAGGGTGCTGTACAGCGCGGCCGCGCCCCCATTCCGGCCGACTAGGTTGAAGAACCGTCGGCGATCGATTCCCGGCATGCGTGAGTGCCCCTCCGCCGATATTGTCTCGCAGTCCCCGGCGATCCCGGGCGTGCCATAATGCCGCCGCCGAGGACCGACGCCCCGTGACCGCGCCCGCGCCCCGCCCGGATACCACCCGCCTCCAGCGCCTGGTGCACTCCTACCGCGACTCGGCCGCCCTCATGGCCGCGGTGGAGCTCGGCCTCTTCACCCGGGTGGCGGAAGGCGCCGACACCGAGGCCGCGGTCGCGCGGGCGCTCGACCTCACCCCCACCAACGCGGAGCGCCTGGTCACCGCGTGCGTGGCGCTCGGCCTGCTGGAGCGCGCGGGCGAGCGGGTGCGCAACGCGCCCGACGCGGCCCGCTTCCTCGTCGAGGGCGAGCCGACCTACGCGGGGCGTTGGATGCTCTTCAGCCAGCCGGACTGGAGCGAATGGGGCCGGCTCGCCGGGCACCTGCGGCGTCGCGACTCGGTCGTGCTCGGCAAGTACGCGCAGGGCTTCACGGTGGAGCGCGCGCGCACCTACCACGAGGCGACCTACTCGATCGGCATGGGCGCGGCGCGCCGCTTCGCCCGCCAGGTCGACCTCGCGGGACGGCGGCAGATCCTCGACCTGGGCGGCGGCTCCGGCTGCTACTGCATCGTGGCCGCGCAGCAGCACCCGTCGCTGCGGGCCATCGTCTTCGACCTGCCGCCGGTGGTGGAGGTGACGCGCGAGTTCATCGCCTCCCACGGTCTCTCCGATCGGGTCACCGCGCAGGCGGGCGACTTCACGCGGGATCCGCTGCCGGCCGGCTCCGACGTGGTCATCATGGCGAGCAACCTGCCCCAGTACAGCCGCGAGATCATCGAGGCCGTGATCGCGCGCGCCCTCGCCGCGCTCGCCCCCGGCGGCGAGATGCACCTCATCGGCGAGATGCTCGACGACGAGCGGAGCGGCCCGCGCGATCCCGCGCTCTGGGGCCTGGCCGAGGCCCTCTGGGGCAGCACCGGCATCGCGCACTCGATCGCGGAGTGCCGGTCCTACTTCGAGCGCGCGGGCGCGCGCGGCGTGAGCGCCCACGAGTTCGTCCCCGGCGTGCTGACGCGGGTGACCGGCCGCCGGCCGGGCTAGAGCGGTCGAGCGAGGGCGAGAGGAGCGAGCGCGGTGGCGTACGACGTGATCGTGATCGGCGTGGGCGGCATGGGCAGCGCGACCCTCTTCCACCTGGCCCGGCGCGGGAAGAAGGTCCTGGGGATCGAGCAGTTCGACGTGCCGCACCAGCTCGGCTCCTCGCACGGCGTCAACCGGATCATCCGCCTCGCCTACGCGGAG
>DASZJM010000740.1:0-8957 GCA_035948165.1 Candidatus Methylomirabilota bacterium | reverse complement strand
TTCGTGGAGGCGGCCCGCCCGCTCCTGCGCGACGCGGCGCCCGCCAACATGCTGCTGCTCCGCGGCTTCGACCAGCGCCCCCACCTGCCGCTCTTCCCGGAGACGTTCCGCCTCCGGGCCGCCGCCATCGCGGCCTACCCGATGTACCGCGGCCTCTCGCGCCTGGTCGGCATGGACGTGCTCAAGACCGGGGGGACCTTCGCGGAGGAGATCGACACCCTCGAGCAGCAGTGGGAGCACTACGACTTCTTCTTCCTGCATTACAAAGACACCGACAAGGCGGGCGAGGACGGCGACTTCGCGGCCAAGGTCGCCGCGCTCGAGCGCTTCGACGGCCTCCTGCCGCGGGTGCTGGCCCTCCGCCCGGACGTGCTCGCCATCTCGGGCGACCACGCCACCCCGTCGATCCTGAAGGGGCACGGCTGGCAGGGGGTGCCCGCCCTCGTCTCGAGCCCGTACTGCGGCGACGATCTGGTCAGCCGGTTCACCGAGCGGGATTGCGCGGGCGGCTCCCTCGGGGTGATGCCCGCGCAGGACCTGATGCCGCTCCTGATGGCGAACGCGCTCCGGTTCACCAAGTACGGGGCCTAGGCGTGGCCGGCCCCTCGGCGGGGTCGGTTTAGGTTGGGAGGGCAATTCTCCCGCGGTATCCTGACCACATCGTGATGAAGCCGGTCATGAAGCGCTCGCACTGTCTGCTCTCCGCCGCGATCCTCCTGACCCTGGGCGTGATCGGCCTCGCCGTCCCCACCCGGGAGCAGCCCGAGGCGCCCGCGCCGACGGTGGCCGCCGAGACCGCGCCCGCGCCGGCGGCTCCCGAGCCGATCGAGATCACCCTCAAGCGCGGCGAGACCCTCGAGACCGCGCTGCGCCGCGCCGGGCTCGAGCGCGCGGAGGCCGCCGCCATCGTGGCCGGCCTGCGCGCCAGCGTGAACATGCGCCGGCTCGCTCCCGGCGAGCGGCTCAGCGTGCAGCCGGTCCCCGACGGGGCGCCGGAGATCACGTGGACCCGCTCCCCGGCCGAGCGCTACGAGGTCCGCTCGAGCGACGGCCGCTGGACGGTGTCGACGGTGCGCCCGGACGTCGAGACCCGCGTGGTGGCGGTCGCGGGCGAGGTGCGCGACTCGCTCTTCGCGAGCGTGGAGCGGCTCGGGGAGAACGCGACCTTCACCGCGCGCCTGGTGAGCCTCTTCGAGTGGGACTTCGACTTCGCGGCGGACTCGCTGCCCGGCGACCGCTTCCGCTGCCTCGTGGAGAAGCGCTACGTGGGCGACGAGCTGCTGGGCTACGGCGACATCCTCGTCGCGCAGTACGCGAGCGCGGGGCGCCCGGTGCTCACCAGCGTGTCGTTCGCCGACGCGGGCGGCCGCCCCGAGTACTTCGACGCCTCCGGCCGCTCGGTGCGGAAGATGTTCCTGCGTGCGCCGCTCGACTTCACCCGCATCACCTCCGGCTTCTCCCACGCGCGGCACCATCCGATCCTGGGCGGCCTCCGCCCGCACCTCGCGGTCGACTACGGGGCGCCGGTGGGCACCCCGGTGCGGGCGGTGGCCGACGGGACGGTGTCGATGGCGGGCTGGGACGGTGGCTTCGGCCTCTCGATCTCGCTCCGGCATCCCCGGGGCTACGAGACGATGTACAACCACCTCTCGCGGCTCGACGTGAAGCGGGGCGACCGGGTGCGCCAGCGGCAGATCATCGGGCGCGTCGGCACCACCGGGCTCTCCACCGGCCCCCACCTCGACTACCGCGTGCGGAAGGCCGGCGTCTTCGTGAACCCGCTCGGCGAGAAGTTCATCCCCGGCGCGCCGGTCCCCGCCCACCGGCGCGACGCGTTCGCGGTCCACGTGAGGGCCCTGCTCGAGCGGCTCGACGCGCAGGTGCCCTTCCCCCTGCGCGGGCCCGGCCGACCCTGATCGACACGCTTCCCGCTCTCCCGCCGCGGTAAGGCCCATGTTCCGTCAGCGCACCGGCTCGAGCCTCTGCTACCGCTGCGGCAAGCTCAACCGAGTCGACGCGGCCGAGTGCTTCTACTGCGGCGCGCGCCGACCCGGCCTCTGGGGATTCGCCCCCCTCGCCGGCCGCCTGGTGGGGCGCTTCGACTTCGCGGGAGCGGTCACGGTGGTCTGCGTGGTGCTCTACTTCGTGTCGATCCTGCTGGACCCCGCCGCCGCCTTCCGGGCCCGCAACCCCTTCGACATGCTCTCGCCCAGCGACCGGGCCCTCGTGCGCCTCGGCATGGCGGGCGCGGCCCCGTGGGCGGCCGGCTGGTGGTGGACGCTCATCACCGGCGTGTACCTGCACGGCAGCCTGCTCCACATCGTCTTCAACCTGCTGTGGGTGCGCCAGCTCGCCCCCGCGGTCGAGCAGCTCTTCGGCCGCGCGCGCCTCGTCGTCATCTACACGGTGGCGGGCGTGCTCGGCTTCGTGCTCTCGAACCTGGTCGGCATCCGCTTCACCCTCGGCGCCTCCGGCGCGGTCTTCGGCCTGCTGGGCGCGATGGTCGCCTACGGACGGACCCGCGGTGGGGTGTTCGGCGTCGCGGTGCTCCGGCAGTACGGGCAGTGGGCGCTCTTCATCTTCATCGCCAGCTTCTTCCTCGCCGGCGTGAACAACTGGGGGCACGCGGGCGGCTTCGCGGGCGGCTACCTCGCGGCGCTCGTCTTCGGCCACCTCGAGCGCCGGCCCGAGCGCGGGCTCGATCGGCTCGCCGCGCTCGGGGCGGTGGGCCTCACCGTGCTCTCGTTTGCGCTCGCGATCTGGAACGGCTTCCTGCGCTGACCGCGCGATTCACGGCGCGCGATCCGCCTCCGCGCGGAACGCGCGGATCTGCTCGGGGAGGCCGAAGACGCGCAGCCGGTCGCCCGGGCGCAGCCGGGTGTCCGCCGACGGATTCACGACCGCCGCGCCGGCGGGCCGCTCCACCGAGACCACCGTGACCCCGAAGCGCTCCCGCACCCGCGCCTCGCCGAGGGAGAGGTCGGCGAGCGCTCCCGGCCCGAGCCGGACCTCGTGCACCTCGGGCAGCGCGGACGCCGGGCCCGGCCCGCCGCGATCGTCGACGACCGCGGACGCCATCGCGCCCCGGAACCGGCTCAGATAGTCGAGCACGCGGACCGGCGGCTGGGCGAGCTGGCGGAGCGCGTGCCGGATCAGGGTGGCGGCCGCCTCCACGTCGGGCTCGATGACCTCGGTGGCGCCCGCCTCGACGAGCGCCTCGCGGCCGGCCGCGGTGTGGGCGCGGGCGAGAATCGGCACGTGCGGGCTCAGGGCGCGGACGCCGCGCACCACGAGGCGGGCGCGGTCCATCTCGGGGAGCGCCACCACCACCAGCGACGCCCGCCCCACGCCCGCCTCCTCCAGCGTCCGCGGCTGCGCGGCGTCGCCGAACCGGGCCGGCACGTCGCGGCTCCGCAGCCCGCGCACGATGTCCGGATCCCGCTCGATGACCACGAAGCGGATCCCGAAGGTCTCGAGCGCCTCGCCGACCGCGCTGCCCACCCGGCCGAATCCGCAGAGCACCACGGGCTCCCTGACCTCTGCCGCCTCCGCGAGCGTCGCGGGGCGCTCCTCGACCCCGCGCAGCCGCGCGATCCAGCCGGGCGCAGCGCGGACCAGCGCCGCGTTGATCAGGATGGTGATCAGCGAGGCGGCGAGGGTGGCGTTGTAGATCTCGGCGCCCACGTGACCGGCCGCACGCGCGACCTGGACCAGGATGAAGGAGAACTCGCCGATCTGGGTGAGCCCCACCCCGACCAGCAGCGCGGTCCATAGCGACTGGCGGAAGAGCCAGACCACCAGGGCCCAGAGCACCAGCTTGCCGACCACCACCATCGCCACCATGGTGCCGAGCAGCGGGAGGTTGGCGATCAGGCTGCCGGGATCGATCAGGGCGCCGATGGTGACGAAGAACAGCGCCACGAAGGCGTCCCGCAGCGGCAGGAGACGGGCCAGCGTCTCGTGCGCGTAGTCCGACCCGTTGACGATGAGCCCGGCCAGGAACGCGCCGAGCGCGAGGGAGAGCCCGGCGGCCTGGGTCAGGGCGGCGGTGCCGAGCCCGACCGCGAGGGCCACCAGCAGGAACATCTCGTCGCTGTGCATGCGGGCGACGCGCGTCATCAGCGGCGGCACGAGGCGGGCCGCCACGTACCCGGCCGGGATCAGGATGAGCAGCGAGCGGCCGAGGGTGACCGCGATGGTGAGCAGGCGCCCCGGCTCCAGCGAGCCCAGGGTCGGGATGACGACGATCAGGACCACCACCGCGAGGTCCTCGACCAGCGTGATGCCGATCATCACGCGCCCGTGCCGCGAGTGCAGCTCGCCCCGGTCCATCAGCAGCCGGGCCAGCACCATGGTGCTGGCCACGGAGATGACGATGCCCACGATGGCGCCCTGGAGCGGGGGCCAGCCCAGCAGGGCCGCGACGCCCAGGCCCATCGCCACCGAGAGCGCGATCCCGAGCGGGCCGCCCAGGAGGGCCACCCACTTGACGCGCAGGAGGTCGCGCACCGAGAACTCGATGCCGACCGAGAACATGAGCAGGATGACCCCGATCTCGGCGAACAGCTCGAAGGTGTGCAGATCGGAGACCGCGGGACCGGGGGTGAGCGGGCTGATCAGGATGCCGCCCAGCACGTAGCCGAGCACCAGCGGCTGGCCCGCGAGCCGGGCGAGCGCGCCGCCCGCCACCGCGGCCATGAACACGTAGGCCAGGTCCCGGAAGAAGATCGACTCGCCGACCACGCCCAAGTCTCGCATCGACCCGCGGTGAGGCCAAGCCTCGAGCGTCGTATACTGCTGGGCGGAGGAGCCGCCATGACCGAGCGACGCAGAGCGCCCGCGCCCCGCGCGCTGGCGAAGATCAAGCAGCTCGAGGCGCGCCTCGCGCAGGTGGAGGCCGACCTCGCGCGCGTGCGCAGCACCGCGGCCCGGGGTGGGCTCGCCGGCGTCCGGCTGGCCGACCTCGAGAAGGCGATGACCCGCCAGGTGGCGCGGGCCCAGGCGGGCCTGAAGACCTCGGTGAACCGTCTCGGCCGCCGGCTCCTGAGCGCGAAGTCGCGCCGCGAGGCCGCGCAGCAGGTCGCGCAAGCGCGCGCGAGCGTGAAGGAGTCGCTCGATCGACTGGCCCGGAGCCTCGGCGACTCCCAGCAGAAGGTGAGCCGGGAAGTGTCCCTCCTCACCCGTGGCCTCAAGGCCGGCGTCAAGGCCGGCCGCGCGGCGTACCAGGGCCGGCGCCGCTAGCCGGATTTTCGCTTGGCCCGCCCGCGCGGTGGGCCGAGAATGGGGCCATATGCGACCGGTCCTGGTGTGTCCGGACGATCTGCTCGAGCACATGGTGGCCGCCGCCGCGTTCCCGGGCGAGCGGCCGCTCTACCTGGTCTCCCGCGCCAGCCTGCGCACGCGCCTCGGCCGGCACGGCGACCGCGCGGTGGCGGGCCGGGTCACCGATCCGGCGTTCCTGCACGAGGCGCTCAAGGGCGGCCGCGGGCCGGTGGTGGTGGCCGCCCCGTCCGGCCAGCTCGGCCGCGTGGCCGCCGCGGTGAAGGACGCCGCGCCCGACGCCCCGCTGCTGGTGCTGCGCGACGACGACCGGCCGATGTCGGGCGCCACCGTGGTGCCGCTCTCCGCCTTCGGAGAGCGCATCATCCAGCCCGCGGTCGACCGCGCGGCCCAGCGGGTCCGGGCCGACCGGCTGCGGGCCCACTTCTACGATGCGGAGCGCGTGCTGATCCTCATGCAGGACGATCCCGATCCGGACGCGATCGCCTCCGCCCTCGCGCTCAAGACCCTGCTCGGCCGCACCCGCACCTCGGCCCCGATGTGCACCTTCGGCACCATCACCCGCCCCGAGAACGTGGCGATGTGCAAGATCCTCGAGATCGAGGTCGAGGCGATCAGCGCGGAGGACATCGCGGAGTTCGATCGGGTCGCGATGGTGGACGTGCAGCCCTCGTTCCTCGAGGAGCGCTTCGAGCAGGTCGACCTCGTGATCGACCACCATCCGATGGAGCAGCCGATCGACGCGCGCATCAAGGACGTGCGCCCGTCCTACGGGGCGACCTCCACGATCCTGGTCGAGTACCTGCGCGCGGCCGACATCAAGATCACCCAGCGGCTCGCCACCGCGCTCCTCTACGGCATCAAGTCCGACACCCTCGGCCTCGAGCGCGGCGGCACCAAGGCGGACCTGGAGGCGTTCTCGTATCTCTATCTCCTCGCCAACCACAACGCGCTCCGGCGCATCGAGCGGCCCGAGCTCTCGCACGAGGCCCTCGACGTCCTCGCCCAGGGCCTGGCCAAGCGGCGCGTGGTGCAGGGCGTGTTCTTCTCGCACCTGGGCCGCGTCGCCACCGTGGACCTCATCCCCCAGTTCGCCGACTTCGGGCTGCAGGCCGAGGGCGTGCAGTGGTCGGTGGTCTCCGGGGTGGTGGGCGACGAGGTCCACGTCTCGGTCCGCAACGTCGGCTACGTGAAGAGCGCGGGCGACGTGACCCGTGCCGCCTTCGGGGACCTGGGCGTGGGCGGCGGCCATCGCACGATGGCCAAGGCGATCTTCCCGGTCCAGAAGCTCGGCCGCGGCGCAGGCGAGCCGGGCGGCGGCGCCCTCTGTCAGGAGCGCATCATCGACCGTTTCCTGCGCGCGATCGGCGCGGGCAAGCCGCCGGAGGGCCCTCCGTCATGATCATCATCTACTTGCTCATGGCGCTGCTCGGGAGCGCGGCCACCGTCTTCGCGCTGCAGAATCGCGACCCGGTCGAGATCTGGTTCCTGGCCTGGGGCGTAAAGGGGATGCCGCTGGCCCTCGTCATCTTGCTGTCGCTGCTGGTCGGGGTCGTCTTCACGTCGCTGAGCGGGCTGGTGAAGGTGCTGAAGATGCGGTACCGGATCCGCCAGCTCGAGACCCAGGTCGGCCAGCTCATCGCCGCGCAGCCGGTCCCCCCCGCCGCGCGCCCGCCCCAGAGTCCCGCGCCGCCCGGCTAGTCCGCGGTCATGGGCGAGGACACCCGGCTCACCGACACCGTCCGGGATCTGCTCGAGTCGGGACGCCGCGAGCGCCTCAGCCAGATCCTCGAGGACGCGCACGCCGCCGACATCGCGGCGGCCCTGCGCGAGCTTCCCCTTGCCGATCAGGTGACGCTGTTCCGGCTGCTCGGCCGCGAATCGGCCGGCGCGGTGCTGGCCGAGCTGGGCGACCAAGCGGTTCACGAGCTGGCCTCTGCCCTCGACGAGGGCGAGATCTCGAGCATCCTCGACCGGATGCGGCCGGACGACGCGGCCCAGGTCATCGAGGAGCTGCCCGCCGAGCAGGCCGAGAAGGTGCTGGACCTCATGAAGGAGGAGAAGTCCGAAGAGGTCCAGGAGCTGCTCGAGTACGGCGAGAAGACCGCGGGGCGCCTCATGACCCCCGACATGCTCGCGGTCCTCGAGGACCTTACGGTGGCCCAGGCGGTCGAGCAGGTCCGCAAGTCGCCGGTGGCCGAGACCGCGCCGATCCTCTACGTGGTGGACGACCACGACCACCTGGTCGGCAGCCTGCCCTGGCGGCGACTGGTCACCGCCGATCCCACGGCCCCGGTCGGGCTCCTTCGTCAGGAGGAGCCGGTCAGCGTGACCCCGGAGACCGATCAGGAGGAGGTCGCGCGGCTGGTCGCGAAGTACAACCTCGTGGCCCTCCCGGTGGTCGACAGCGGCCATCGCCTGCTGGGCGTCATCACGGTCGACGACGTCATCGACGTCATCCGGGAGGAGGCCACGGAGGACATCCAGCGGCTGGGCGGAGCGGCCGGTGACGAGACCGTCCTCGACCCGGCCCGGGTCGTGTTCCCCAAGCGGCTGGTCTGGCTGCTGATCAACCTGGGGACCGCCATCCTGGCCGCCTCCGTGATCGGGCTCTTCGAGAACTCGATCCGGGAGCTGGCCCTCCTGGCCGTGTTCATGCCGATCGTGGCGTCGATGGGCGGTATCGGGACCACCCAGACCGCCACCGTGGTGGTCCGGGGGCTGGCCCTGGGCGACATGTCGGTGGGCCACCTCTGGCGGGTGCTCCGCAAAGAGACGACTCTAGCGCTGACCATCGGCCTGGCCAATGGCTTGGTCATGGCCGTCATCGCCTACCTCTGGAAGGGCCAGGCCCTCCTGGCCGGGATCATCGCGCTGGCCATGACCCTCAACATGGTCGTGGCCGCGGTGGTCGGGGTGATCATCCCCCTCCTGCTGAAGAGCTTCCGGGTGGACCCGGCCATCGCCTCGAGCGTCATCATCACCACCTTCACCGACGTTTTCGGCTTTTTCTCCTTCCTCGGGCTCGCCACGCTGCTGATTCGCTTCCTGCTGTAACTACGCTCGGAGAGTAAGATTTACCGTCGCGGAGTGTAAAAACGAGTAGCGATTTTCATGCCCACCCGAACGCAAAAGATTCCGGGTTGCAGACCCTAGCAAAATCGTGTCTTCTTGGACGCCGCCGCTCGGGCAGGAGTGACAAAGGCTGGCATGAGGGTTGCCTCATCGAAAGGCGGAAGAAGCCCAGAGGGTCGGGCCCTTCCGGCTCTCGGAGCTAGATCGCAGCCCAAGCCTCTCGGTCTCACGGCACGGGTGGATCGCCGAGTGCCTCGCCGAGAACAACGACTGGACGCCCGATGGGCGGCCAAGGAGGCTGGGAACGTGAAGCTCGAGAGTACGTCGCGGGCCATCAGGCGCGCGCAGTCGGCGGGATCGCGTCCCCGGCTGGAGGTTCGAGGGAAGTTCTTCTTCGCCGGCGACGAGAAGGTCCCCCTCCGCGGGGTGACCTATGGGCCCTTCGCCCCGGACGCGGAGGGCTATCGATTTCCGGCGCGCGAGATGGTCGAGCGCGACCTGGCCCTGATCACCGAGCTCGGGGCCAACTGCCTCCGGCTCTTCACCCCGCCCCCCCGATGGCTCCTGGACCTGGCCGCGGAGCGGAACCTCTGGGTCCTGGT
>DASZJM010000739.1:0-5588 GCA_035948165.1 Candidatus Methylomirabilota bacterium | reverse complement strand
CGCCGGGGCGAGGCCCTGCTCTCGTTCCTCATGGACCACGGCCGCTTCGGGCCGCCCGGCCTCTTCGGCGGCCAGGACGGGGCGCCCAACGAGGTGATCGTGGCGCGCCAGGGCGGCGAGTACGTCTCCCCGCACCTGTCGAAGGACGAGGACATCCGGCTGGTGGCGGGCGACACCATCTCGGTGCGCACGCCGGGCGGCGGCGGCTACGGCGATCCCTGGCAGCGCGAGCCTGCCCTGGTGGCGCGCGACGTGGCGCGCGGCTACTTCACGGTCGCCGACGCCGCCCGCGACTACGGCGTCGTGTTGGCCGGAGACGATGCAGCGACCCTCGACCGTCCCGCCACCGAGGAGCTTCGCCGCCGGGGCCGTCCCGGCGCGACCCGCGGCTGAAGTTCGGCTACAGCTCACGGAGGCGGGGGAGCACTTCCTTCCCGAAGAGCCGGAGACCCTTCGTCGCCTCGGCGTGGGTCATGAAGCCCGAGCGGCTCGCCAGCACGAGGTGCTCGAACGGCCCGACCCGCTCGCGATACTCGCGGATCTGCCGGTACACGCTGTCCGGGTTGCCGGCGAACATCAGACCCTTCGCCATCGCCTGCTCCGCGGTGATGCCGATGAGGCCGGCGGCGGGCCGCGCGGCGGCGGGCACGCCGGGGCGCGGCTTCGTGGTGTAGAGCGCGGGCGCGAGCGCGGCCGGGACGGCCCCGGGGAGGAACTTTCCGTACTGCGGGGCCGAGCGCAGCGCGGTGTTGAGGAACCAGAGCAGCTTGCTGCCGACGCGCACCCCCTCCTCGTCGGTGTCGCCGGTGTACACGAACGCGGTATGGCCGAACCGGTCGGGGCCGGGCTCCGGCAGGCCGGCCTCCGCGCGCGCCTTCCGGTACGAGCCCCACGCCCGCATCGTCTCCTCGGCGGTGCGGAACACCATCACGTTGACGATGCCACGCCGCCCGAGCTCGGCCGAGGTCGTCGGATCGCCGGTGGCCGCCCAGAGGGGCGGGTGCGGCTGCTGCCAGGGGCCGGGCCAGATGTTGACGTGCCGGTGGGTGAAGTACTTCCCCTCCCAGCTGAACGGGCCGTCGCGGTGGCTGAGCGTCTTGAGAATGAGATCGATCGCCTCCCAGAACCGGTCCACGATGCCGATCGGGTTGGCGTTGCCGGAGGCCATCTCGCTCCCGCCCGACTTCACGAACCCGATCTCGAGCCGGCCGCGCGAGATCACGTCGGCGGTCGCGTACTCCTCGGCGACGCGCACCGGGTCGGTGCGCACCGTGATCAGCGTCCCGAGGCTCAGGATGCGCACGTTGCGAGTCTGGCGCGCCAGGATACCCAGGATGAGCGGGCTCGCGCCGAGCAGGCAGTTGATGCCGGCGTGATGCTCGTTCGACACCACGTTGATCCCGATGTCGTCGCAGAGCAGGTACTCGTCCAGCGCCTCCTGGAACAGGTCCGCGGCGATCTTGGGATCACAGTACCGGTTCGGCAGGCTGCCGCGGACCGACTCCGCGGCGTCGAGGACGTCCGGCGGCACGAACGGGTACGGGTTCTCGTTCAGGTACCAGGCCTGCATGGGGCCTCCCTCGTCACGACGATACGAAGGCCACGACGCGCTCCACGAGCGCGCCGGGCTGCTCGATCTCGGGGTGGTGTCCGGCGTCCTCGATGAGCTCGAAGCGGGCGCCGGGGATGCGCGCGCAGTAGGCGCGCCCGTACGCCGGGGTCACGATCCCGTCGCTGGCCCCCCAGAGCACGAGCGTCGGCACCGTGATGCGGCCGAGCCACCGGGCGAGCTGCGGATTGTAGAGGTAGGGGTGCCACGCGTAGAGGCAGAGCGCCTCGCGGTTGCGCGCGTGCGCGATCAGGGCCTCGTTCGACAGGGCGTCCGGGTCCGGGGCCCACTTCGCGGGCTCGTGCCAGCGCCGGCGCCGCACCTCGGCGGGAGAGGTGTTGAACACGTCGAGGATGTCCGGGGTCTCGCGGTCGCCGACCTTGATGCCGACCGCGTCCACCAGGATCAGCCGCTCCACCCGAGGCGACCGCGCCGCCGCGATCTCGGCGGCCAGCCAGCCGCCGAATGAGAGGCCCATCAACGTCACCCGCTCGTGCAGCTGCTCGAGCAGGTCGAGATAGAGATGCACCAGGTCGTAGACGGTGTCGAAGCCGTCGGGCCGCGTCGAGTGCCCGAAGCCCGGGTGCGTGGGCGCGACCACCCGGGTGCGGGCGGCGAGCAGGTCGAGCACTGGCGCGCCGGGATCGATCGGTGCCTCGCCGTGGAGGAGCACCAGGGGGCGGCCCGCCCCGCGCCGCAGAACCTCGAGGGGGATGCCGCCCACGTCGAGCCGCTCGGTGGCCGCCATCAGAAGACCCGATCAGAAGATACCAAGATGCTGGCGCAGGTCCACGTCGCGGTGGCGGAACTCGGCGGCGGGCCCCTCGGCCACCACCCGTCCGCCGTTGAGGATGACGATGTCGTCGGCGACCTGGAACACCAGCTTGGGGTTCTGCTCCACCAGCAGGATCGACAGCCCCTGCTCCTTGAGGCGGCGAATCGTCGCCATCACCTCGCCGACGAGCTGGGGCGCCAGGCCCTCCGACGGCTCGTCCATCAGGAGCACGCGCGGGTTCGACATCAGGGCCCGGCCGATGGCGAGCATCTGCTGCTCGCCGCCCGAGAGCGAGCCCGCGACCTGCCGGCGCCGCTCGCCGATGCGCGGGAAGAGCGCGTAGACCGCGTCGAGCGTCCAGCCGGTCGCGGTGCCGCCGCGCGGTTTGCGGCCGGCCACCGCGAGGTTCTCGCGCACGGTGAGGCTCCGGAAGATCCGCCGCCCCTGCGGCACCAGCGCGACGCCCTGGGCGGCGATCGCCTCGGGCGCGCGGCCGGTCACGGTCCGGCCGAAGACCGCGACCTGGCCGTGCCGCGGCGGCAGCAGGCCCACGGTCACGCTCATGGCGGTGGACTTGCCGGCGCCGTTGCGGCCGAGCAGCCCGAGGAGCCGGCCCTCGCCGAGGCGGAGCGACATCCGGTGCAAGACGTGGCTGTCGCCGTAGAACGCCTCGATGTCGTGGAGCGCGAGCGCGTCACTCGCCAAGGTAGATCTCCCGGGTCCGCGGGTGCGCGACCACCTCGCCGCGCGTGCCCTCCACCACCACGTGGCCGAAGTGCAGCACGGTGATCCGCTCCGCGAAGTCGAGCGCCACGTCCATGTCGTGCTCGATCATCACGACGGTGACGTCACGGGGTATGCGTCCGACCAGCTGCAGCACGTCGCGGCGCTCCTCGATGGAGAGGCCCGCGAAGGGCTCGTCCAGCAGCAAAACTCGGGGGTCCTGGGCGAGGGCCATGGCGATCTCCACGCGCCGGCGCTCCCCGTACGACGTCTGGGAGAGCGGGCGCTCGGCCAGGTGCTCGAGCCCCACGCGGGCCAGCGCCTCGCGCGCCCGCCCGAGCAGCGCCGTCTGCCGCTCCAGCCGGGTGAAGGGGTTCCAGCGGAGGGGCGAGCGCCCGAGGAGCGAGAGCGTGACGTTCCGCAGCAGCGTCTCCCGCGGGAACAGCGTGATGATCTGGTAAGTGCGCGAGATCCCGAGGTGCGCGCGCTGCCGGCCCGGGACGCGGGTGATGTCGCGACCGAAGAGCGTGACCGTCCCGCCGTCGGGCCGGAGCTCGCCGGTCACGATGTTGAAGAGGGTCGTCTTGCCCGCCCCGTTCGGGCCGATGATCAGGCGCCGCTCCCCCTCCTCGACCGTGAGATCGACCGAGGCGGTGACGAGCAGGCCGCCGAAGGACTTCGTCAGGCGCTCCACCGCTAGCGCGGTCGACCGCCCGCTCATCGGACCGGCCTCTCGCCCGACGCGGCCACCGCCGCGCGTGGCGTCCATTGTAGAATCGCGCGCCGCCAGAGACGGGCCGCGCCGGGCACGAGCCCCTCGGGCATGAACACCACGATCGCCACGAAGATGGCGCCGAGGACGAAGTTCCAGCGCTCGATGTACGCGCTCGCGACGTTCTTCATGACCACGACCAGCGCGGCTCCGACCACCGGGCCCAGCAGCGTCCCGCTCCCGCCCGAGATGACCATCAGGAGCGCCTCGGCCGAGGCGGTGAGCGCCACCGCCTGCGGGCTCACGAACTGGTTGTAGTAGAGGAAGAGCAGCCCGGCCACCCCGCTCCAGAGGCCGGAGAGGAGGAACGCGAGGAAGCGGATCATCCAGACGTGATAGCCGAGCGCGGCCATGCGGCGCGGCTGGTCCCGCGTGCCGCGGAGGCTCGCTCCGAACGGCGAGGCGACCAGGATCGCCATCGAGCCCAGGGCCGCGAGGAAGACCACGAGGGTCGCCCAGTAGAAGTGAGCCGGCGAGGCCAGCGACAGCCCGAGCGGGCTCGGCCGCGCGCCGACCGACATGCCGTTGTCGCCGTTGGTGATGCTGATCCAGCGATAGGCCACGCCCCAGACGATCTGGCCGATCGCCAGCGTGATCATGACGAAGCCGATCCCGCTGCCGCTGCCGCGCAGCGCGAGGGTTGCGAAGAGGGCGGCGGCCGCGAGGGTGAGGGCCAGCGCGAGCGCGACCGCCGCCAGATGGCCGTGCCCGCCGTTCAGGAGGCGGGCCGCGGTGTAGGCCGCGATGCCGAGGAGCCCGGCGTGGCCCAGGCTGACGAGGCCCGCGTAGCCCACCAGGATGTTGATGCCGAGCGCGAAGACGGCGTAGAGGAGGATCTGGCTCCCGATGTTGATGTAGAAGGTGCCGCCGGCCCAGAGGGGCAGCGCCGCCAGGACGACGAGCGCGGCGGCGAGCGCGAGGCGCTTCACACCGCCGGCCGTCCGAAGAGGCCCTGGGGCCGCACCACCAGGACGAGCAGCATGGGGAGGAACAGCACCACGTAGGCCAGCTCGGGAAACATGGCCTGGCCGAAGTTGTACAGGAAGCCGACCACGAAGCTGCCCACTAGCGATCCGAGGAGGCTCCCGCTGCCGCCGAGGATGACCACCACGAGGGCCAGCGGGAGCATCTCCTGGTCGAGGCCGGGATAGACGGAGAGAATCGGCCCGCCGATGACGCCGGCGAATCCGGCCAGCCAGGCGCCCAGGCAGAAGACGATCGTGAAGAGGCGCGAGACGCGGATGCCCGCGACGCGGGCCATGTCCGGGTCGTCGACCCCGGCCCGGATCATCGCGCCCAGCCGGGTCCGGTCCATGAGCAGCCACAGCGCCGCCGCGAAGCCCACCGCGACCAGGCTGATGGCGAGCCGGTAGGTGGGAAACGCGAAGCTGCCGACCGTGGTCACGCCCTGCAGGCCGCGCGGCGTGTCGATCCGGACCGGGTCGCCGGTCCACACCTTGAGGCACACGTCCGCGATCATGAACGAGAGGCCGAGGGTCACCAGGACCTGCGCGAGCTCCGCGCCGGCCAAGCGCCGGAGGACGAGCCGCTCCACCACGCCCCCGAGCGCGGCGACCAGCAGCCCGCTGACCAGGGCGGCCGGCCAGAAGCCCAGGCCCCACTCGATCAGGCTCGCCGCGAAGTAGCCGCCCAGCATGAAGAAGGAGCCGTGGGTGAGGTTCGGGATCCGCATCAGGCCGAAGATCAGC
>DASZJM010000738.1:0-8360 GCA_035948165.1 Candidatus Methylomirabilota bacterium | reverse complement strand
GCCAAGCAGATCGGTCAGGGCGCCGCCGGGTCGGGCTTCAAGGATCTGTTCAAGGGCATCGGCAACACCATCGTCGAGGGCGCCAAGTTCAGCGGCAACACGATCGCGGAGGCGTTCAAGAAGTAGAGCGACTCACTTCGGCGGGGCGCCACCCGGCCGGCAGGTGTAGGTGAGCCACCAGCCGAGCGGAAACTCGCCGCTCGTCTGCCCTTCCTTCTTCTCCCACCGGACCCACCGCCGGGCGCGGGTACTGGACCAAAGTCCAATAGGCAGACGGCGCCCCGATCCTTACAGTGCGGGGATGGCGTCCACCAAGTGTGAGACCTGTAGCAAGGACCTGAGCGTGGGAGTGGAGCGGTTCTGCAGTCCCGAGTGCCGCCTCCGGTTCACCGAGGGACTCAGGAAGGGGACTCCGCGCCATCCCGGACGCCGAGCCGCCTGGAGACTTCGTCGGCGGGGAGGCTGAAAAGGAGACCGCAGTGTTCCTGTCCCGGTTCCTGATCGCGTTCGTCATCCTGTTCGTCGCCTGGGTTCTCGGCGGGTTCGTCTTCCACGTCGCGGGCGGCCTGATCCACATCCTCCTGGTGGTCGCGCTCATCGTGCTGGTGGTTCACTTCCTGCGCGGTCGGCCGTAGCCCGCGCCGGATGTGCTTCGCGTGCAAGAGCGACGGCCGCTGTGATCACTCCCTGAACGATTGCGCCACCGTGAAGGGGGAGTACTGCCTCGTCTGCCATCACAACTCGTCGCTCTCGGCACCCGTCCGCCGCTCGACCCCGCTCGGGCCCCGGAAGGATCGGCGCAGCCTCTCCGAGCTCCTGCGCGAGATCCGGCTGCGCCGAGCCGCGACTGATCCGCGCCCGGAGTGAGCTAGCCCCAGGCGCGGATCAGTCCCGGTCCGGCGCGGCGATCTCGTCCGCCTGGGCCCGCGTCAGCCCCAGCGTCAGCCCCGCGGTCACGATGGCCTCCCACGTCGCCGCGTCCAGGGGAATGCCCGCGCGCTCGCGCTCCACGCGCGAGAGCCGCTCGGGATCGCCCGGTACCAGGATCGGCTTCGCCGCGTCGGCCGGCGGCGAGGCCTTCACGTACTCGACGAAGCCGTCGATCTCGCGCCGCATCCAGTCCACCCCGGCCAGGCGCGCGGGGTCGACCACGATGCTGAACATGTTGTTGACGATGCCGCCGCGCCGCGGATTGCCGGGCTGGATGGTGCCGCCCCCGGACATGGCCCCGGCCAGCAGCTCGGTGAGGACGGCGAGGGCGTAGCCCTTGTGGCCGCCGAAGGGCAGGAGCGAGCCGCGCGGCTCCTGGTACATCACCTCGGGATCGGTGGTGGGAGCGCCTTGCGCGTCGATCAGGTTCCCGTCGGGCAACCGCTTGCCCGCGAGCTTCGCCACCAGCACCTTGCCCATCGCCACGCCGCTGGTCGCCATGTCGAGCAGCAGCGGCGGCCGGGTCGCGGTGCCCGGCATGCCGATGCAGACCGGGTTGGTGGAGAAGCGCGAGTCGCTCCCCCGGAACGGGGCCACCAGCCCGCGGTGGTCGGCCACGTTGACGAAGTGGATGGAGACGAGGCCGGCCGCGCTCGCCAGCTCGCCGTAGGCTCCGACCCGGCCGACGTGGTGCGAGTTGGCGAGCGTCATCACCGCCACCCCGTTCTCGCGGGCGCGCGCCATCGCGGCGGCCATCGCCTCGCCGGCGACCCGGCGCCCGAAGCCGCGCTGGCCGTCGAACATGAGGAACGCGCCGTCGTCCTTCAGCGTCTTGACCGACGTGTTGGGGACGACCAGGCCCTCCTGCAGGTGCCGCGCGTAGTGCGGGATCAGGCTCACGCCGTGGCTGTCGTGGCCGGCGAGGTTGGCGTCGACCAGGTGGCCGGCAACGAGGTCGGCCTCGGCGGGCTCGCTGCCCCCACGGGCGATGATGGTGGCGGTCAGGCGGCGAAGACGGTCGGGGGGTACGCGCATCGGGATCTCCTGGCGGGGAATGGATTCTCCGGCAGCGTAACCGTCGCGGGGGCGTGAATCAAGGGCGCGCGCCGCTCCACTCCCGGCGGAGCCGCTCGCGGGTGTAGCCCGCCTGCTCGAGCTGCTTCATTACGAGTGACACGCTGGTGGCGCTCAGGGTCTGGGGGCCATGGCCGAGCACCACGACGTGGTGGCCCCGCAGCGTGAAGTGCTTGTGACCGTCCGCGCGCTTCACCCGGGTGGCGCCCTCGCGGAGCAGCCAGCGCTCGAGCTCCCGCCGGGTGATCACCGGCTCAGGTAGTCGAAGGCGGAGAGGGTGTGGGTGCGCACCACGTGGAGGAACTCGTCGATCGAGACCGACTCGTTGGGCGCGCCCATGCCCGCGGGGGACGGGCCGTACACGTAGGCGGGGGTGCCCGCCGCGCGCCAGAAGCGGCAGTCGGTGCCGCCGAGCGAGATGATGGCGGGCGGGCGGAAGCCGCGGAGCGCCAGCACGTTGTCCTGGAGGTGGCCGATCATCGGGTGCTCGGGGTCGGACCAGGTCGCGTTCACCCGCTGGCTCGCGCCCTCCTCCCACGACGCCTCCGGATAGCGGGCCACGATGCGCTCGACCGCGCGCCGCACCTCGTCGCGGTCGACGCCGACCGGCAGGCGGAGGTCCGCCTCGATCTCGCACGCGGCGGGCAGCATGTTGACCTTGACCCCACCCCGCATCACCCCGATGTTGAGCGTCACCTTCTGGAGGAACTCGGCCGCCCCCGCCCCGAGGCCGCGCTCGGCCCCCGCGCGCACGTCGGGCCCGGCGAGGGCGCGCGCGACCTTGTCGGGGGTGGCGGGGACGAGCGCCTCCAGCGCTTCCAGGTCTCGGATGAGCGCGGCCGCGATGCGGTTGGCGCTCTTGCTCACGTGCGGGTACGCGCTGTGGCCGCCCGGGGTGCGAACGGAGAGCTTCAGCCAGAACATCGCCTTCTCGCCGAAGCGGATGGTGTGCGGGCTGCTCGGCTCCCCGTTCAGCACGCAGTCGCCGAGCACCTCGTCGGCGTGGTGCTCGACCAGGTAGCCGCTGCCCCACCGCCCGCCGGTCTCCTCGTCGGAGACGAGGGTGAGGGTGAGCGCGCCGCCGAGCTCCCCGGCGAGCCCGCTCAGGTAGGCGTAGGTGAAGATCGAGGCGGTGGTGCCGCACTTCATGTCCACCGTGCCGAGCCCGTGCACGCGCCCGTCCACGATCGCGCCGGAAAGGGGGTCGTGCGTCCACCGCGCGCGATCGCCGGCCGGGAACACGTCGATGTGGCCGTTCAGCACCAGGTGGTGGCCGGGGCGGGGGAAGCGGGTGGAGGCCACCAGGTTCGGCATCGTCTCCTGCGGCGCGATGCGGCGATGAGCGAGGCCGGCGCGATCGAGGAATTCCGCGATGAAGGCGGCGCCCGCGCGGGTGTCGCCCGGCGGATTCGCGGTGTCGACGCGGGTGAAGGCCTGCAGGAAGCCGACGAGCCGGTCGCGATCGGCGTCGATCCGCTGCAGCAGGGCCCGGCGGGCGTCGGTCATGCCCACGGGGGGAGGCTGAGCGGGGTGATCTCGGTGGAGCGCCGGCCCCGCGCGTCGCGCGAGGGCACCGCCGCCTCCATGCGCCGCTGCGCGGCGGTGAGCCGCTCGAGCGCGCCCGCCTGGTCGAGGGTGAGCACGCGGCCGTCGGCCACCACCCGCTCGCCGTCCACGTAGACGTCGCGCACCGCGCGGTCGGCGGCGTGGAAGATCAGCGAGCGCAGCGGGTCGCGCGCCGGCATCATCCACGGGTTCGTGCAGTCCACCAGCACGAAGTCGGCCCGGGCCCCCGCGGCGAGCCGGCCGAGGTCCTCGCGCAGCAGCGCGTGGGCGCCGCCCACGGTGGCGGCGTGGAAGACGTCGGCCATCTCGGTGGCGCGGATGTCCTCCGCCGCGATGCGCGCGAGCACGGTGGCCCAGCGCATCTCCTCGATCAGGTTCTGGGGCACGGTGTCGGTGCCGATGCCCAGGTTCACGCCGGCCCGCCGGTACTTGCCGAAGTGCTCGAGGGTGTGGCCGTAGCGCGCGAACGGGGTGGGGCAGTGCGCCACCGAGGTGCCGCTGTCGGCCATGACCGCGACGTCGCGGCGCGACCACCAGTGCAGCCACGAGTGCTCGTCGATGAACATGGCGTGGCCGAGGATGCTGCCGGGTCCCCCGAGGCCGATCTGGTGCGCCCACTGCACCGGGGTGATGCCGTGCCGGCGCACCATCTCGTGGAACTCGCCGGCGGCCTGGGCGCAGTGGACGGTGAAGGGAATCCCGCGCTCGCGCGCGGCGGCCACGCTGTCGCGCAGCAGGTCCTCGGTGCAGGTGTCGATCTGGGCCGGAGAGATCATGCCGGTGAGCCGGCCGCTCGGGTGCTTGGCGAGGTCGTCGCAGAGCCGCACCGCCTCCTCGAACCCCTGGCGGCCGGCGGCCTCGTTCCACTCGTACTCGAGCAGATGCGACCGGCGCACCACCCACCGCGAGGACGCGTAGGACGGGGCCAGCACCCCGCGGAGCCCGCTGCGGGCGATGAGATCGACCCAGCCCGGGTACTCGCCGGAGATGTCCACGAGGGTGGTGACGCCCGAGCGGAGCAGCTCGCAGTAGGCGGCCTCCGCGCAGGCGAGCTTGCCCTCGTCGTCGGGCCAGTAGGCGCCCGCGCGCTCGAAGAGGCCCGACATGTACATCTCGGGCACCCCGTGCTCCTCGCGGATGCCGCGATAGCTCGCCTCGAGGCACGGGTGCGAGTGGACGTCGATGAGGCCGGGCATCACCATGACGCCGCGGCCGTCGATGGTCTCGTCGGCCCGGCCCCCGTAGGCGCGGCCCACGAAGGTGAGGGTGCCGTCGGCGAACGCTACGTCGCCGTGCTCGAGGTAGGCGTGGCCGCCGGCCGCCGCGTCCCACGCCACCACCCAGTCCGCGTTCTTGACGCACACCGTCTTGGTCATCACGTGTCTCCTACTGATCGCGCAGCCGGGGATTGAGCGCGTCGTTCAGGCCTTCGCCGATGAGGTTGAGGGCCAGCACCGTCAAGAGAATGGCCAGCCCGGGAATGGCGGTCAGGTACCACTCGGTGCGCAGCATCTCACGCCCGGCCCCGATCATCGAGCCCCAGCTCATCACGTTGGCGTCGCCCAGCCCGAGGAACGCGAGCGCCGACTCGGTAAGGATGGCGGTGGCCACCATGATCGAGGCGGTGACGATGATGGGGGCCAGCGCGTTGGGCAGGATCTGGCGGAAGATGATGCGCAGGTCGCCCATGCCCACCGCGCGGCAGCCCTGCACGAACTCGCGGTGGCGGAGCGCGAGGAACTCGGCGCGCACCAGCCGCGCCACCGCGGGCCACGAGACCAGCGCGATCGCGAGCACGATCGAACGGATCGAGGGCCGGGCGATCACCACCACCACGATCACGAACACGAACGGGGGGATGGTCTGGAAGGCCTCGGTGGTGCGCATGAGCAGATCGTCCGGGAGGCCGCCGTAGTAGCCGGCGACCGCCCCCACCAGCACACCCGCCCCCAGGGCCGCCGCGGTGGCGATGCCGCCGATGGCGAGGGAGACGCGCGCCCCGTGGAAGATGCCGGCCAGGACGTCGCGGCCGAGCATGTCCGACCCGAGGAGGTACTCGCGGTTCTCGCCTGGCCACTGCAGCGGGCGGGTCACCATCGAGAAGGGATCCTCGCTGAAGACGTAGGGCGCGCTCACCGCCATGCCCACCACCAGGAGGAAGATCGCGAGGCCGACCGGCGCGGTCCAGCGGCGGAAGAAGCCCCGGGCGAAGCGGCGCAGGCCGGAGGCGCGCATCACCGCAGCTCGATGCGCGGGTCGAGCACCGCGTAGAGCAGGTCGATCACGAGGTTGACCGCGATCACCAGGAGCGAGCTCAGGAGCAGGATGCCCAGCAGCAGGTTGTAGTCGCGCTGCTGCACCGCCTCGAAGGCGAGCCGGCCGAGGCCGGGCCAGCCGAAGACGCTCTCCACCAGCACCGAGCCGCCGAGGAGCGAGCCCACCTGCACGCCCACCACCGTGACCAGCGGCAGGAGCGCGTTGCGCAGGGTGTGGCCGTACATCACCCGCCGCTCGCTGATGCCCTTGGCCCTGGCGGTGCGCACGTAGTCCTGCCCCGCCACCTCGAGCATGGAGGCCCGCATGAGCCGGGTGTAGATCGCGGCGTAGAAGAGCGAGAGGGAGGCGGCGGGCAGGATCAGGTGGTGCGCCACATCGAGCACGCGGCCGACGCCGGAGAGGCCGGCCCCGATCGTCATCATGCCGCCGGTGGGCAGCCAGCCCAGCTTGACCGAGAACAGCACGATCAGCATGAGCCCGATCCAGAAGGTGGGGGTCGCGTAGGAGAGAAGCACGAGGACCGCGATGGCGCCGTCCGCCGGCCGGTTGACGTGGCGGGCCGCGGTCACCCCGAACACCACCCCGGCCGCCACCGCGAGCCCGAGGCTCGTGCCCATCAGGACCAGGGTGGCGGGGAGCCGCTCGAGCACCAGGTGGAGCACGGTGGTGTTGTGGCGAAACGAGAAGCCGAGGTCCAGGTTGACCACGCCCCACACGTAGCTGGCGAGCTGTGTCACCAACGGACGGTCGAGGCCGAAGCGCTGGCGCAGCATCGCCACGTACTCGGGGGTGGCCGCGCCCGCCTCGCCGGCCAGCACGTCGACGATGTCGCCGGGCGTGAGGTGCAGGACGAGGAAGTTCACCACGATGATGAGCAGCACCGTGGGCACCGCCTGGGCGAGGCGCCGCGCGAGAAACCGCGCGACGCCCGGCCGGGCCAGCATCACCGCCACGAGGAAACGCGCGGCGCCGGCCGGCTAGGGCTGGAAGTAGGTGTCGCGGAAGCTCCCGTACGGCCCGTCGGCGCCCATCGTGTGGTTCATCAGCTTGCTGTTGTAGAGGGTGACGAACGACAGCTCGAGCAGGTTGAGCGCGGGCAGATCCTCCTGGATCTGCCGCTGGGCCCGGACGAACAGCTCCTTGCGCTTGGCCTGGTCGTTCTCGGTCTGGGCCGCGGTGAAGGCCGCGTCGACGTCCTTGTTCTCGTAGCCCGCCGCGTTGGCGAACGGGGTGCCCTTCTTGATGTTGCCGCTGATGTAGAGCCGCTGGACGCCGAGGGTGGGGTCGGGCAGCAGGTAGAGATAGTTCTGGGTCAGCTCGAACTCCCAGTTGTAGACCTGCCGGATGAAGGTGGCGATGTCGATGTTGCGCAGCTCCACGTCGATGCCCACCCGCCCGAGGGCCTGCTTGATGTACTCCGCGGTGCGCGGGATCTCCGGCTGCACCGGCGGGAAGGTCAGCGAGGTCTTGAAGCGCATGTTGCCCGCGCCCCGCTTGAGCCCGGCCTCGTCCAGGATGGCGTTGGCCTTCGCCACGTCGTACGGGTACTGGGGCACTCCCTGGGTGGTGTAGAAGGGCGAGGACGAGACGATGGGCCCGGTGGCCGGCTTTGCGAAGCCGAACCAGATGTTGTCCGCGATGAACTTGCGGTCGAGGGCGTGCATCATCGCCTGCCGCACCCGCCTGTCCTTCAGGTGCTCGTCGCGGAGGTTGACCTCCATCATGTACATCGGGGCGAAGTACTCGTAGCCGCGCGTCTCCGCCTTCACGGTGGGCAGCGCGGTGAGGCGCTTGACGTCGGAGAGCGGCACCGGGTTGAAGACCCCGAGCTGCACTTCCCCCTTCTCCAGCGCGGCGGCGCGGGCCGCCGCGTCGGGAATGATCCGGATCACGATGGCGTCGAGGTAGGGCTTGCCCTTGTCCCAGTAGCTCGGGTTCTTCTCGAGCCGGATGAAGTCGCCCTTCTTCCACTCCTTGAACACGAAGGGGCCGGTGCCGATCGGCGCGTTCAGCGCGGGGTGGGTGGTGAAGTCCTTGCCCTCGTACACGTGCTTGGGCAGCACCTGGGACTCGTAGGAGCTGAACGCGGACAGCATCATCGGGGTGGCGTCCGACAGCCGGATCACTACCGTGCTGGCGTCGGGAGTGTCGACCGCGGTGACCTTGGAGAAGGTGACGCGGCCGCGCGGGTGGAGCTTCTTCCAGATCTCCTCGAGCGAGAACTTCACGTCCGCGGAGGTGAACGGCTTGCCGTCGTGCCAGGTGACGCCGCGGCGCAGCTTGAAGGTGTAGGTCTTGCCGTCGGGGGCGACCGTCCACGACTCGGCCAGGGCCGGCCGCGGCTTGAAGTCGAAGTCGTAGTCGAGCAGGCCCTCGTGGATCTTGGTCGACACCGTCCCGATGAAGGTGGAGGTGTTGACCCCCGACACCAGCGTCGCGGGCTCCGCGCCCTGCACGATGGTGAGGGTCCCGCCCGCGCGCGGCTGGGCTCCGGCCGGGAGCGCGCTCGCGGC
>DASZJM010000737.1:0-5139 GCA_035948165.1 Candidatus Methylomirabilota bacterium | reverse complement strand
CTCGAGGAACTGGACGTGGCGCCAGTTCTGGTCGTCGAGCCGGCCGGTGTTGACGAACCCGTCCAGGAACTTGGGAGCGTGGCCGGGGAGCTCGTTCCACTCCTTGCAGGCCACCTCGCACGCCTTGCAGCCGATGCAGAGGGTGGTGTCGGTGAAGAAGCCAACCGTGCGTGCCATGGTCCGCTCTCCTATATCCCCATGAGGTTCGGCACGATCTTGGCGAAGCCCAGCTCGCGCATGTGGAGGTCCAGCGGGAGGGCCACCAGCTCGTCGACCACCGGTACCGCGGCCGGATCCTTCCGCCCGTCCACCGAGATCAGGTAGCGGCGGCACGTTTCGCAGGCGTCCGCCCGCAGGGCCGGGAAGCGCTCGTCGTCGGCGAAGATGGGCAGCTTGGCGGACGACCGCTCCCCGCAGCCGGGACAGGTCATCCGCTCGTGGACCCAGGAATCGCCGCAGCGGCAGCAGAGCAGCCGGCGCGGCGGGGTCACCAGGGACTCGCTCGATTCGGTGACGTAGGAGAGCTGGGGCCGGCCCCCGCAGCGCGGGCAGCCCCCGTCCGCCGGCGGCCGCGGCAGTCCGGCCTGCGCGCCGAGACCTTCGAGCACCGGGGCGCTCGCGGCGCGGGCCAGGTACTCGTCGATCGGCGGCTGCGCCTCATCGGTGAGCCACGCGCGGACCATCGCGTCCGGGGAGCCGAGCGGCGCGCGCAGCGTCGCGGCGAGGGCCGCCGGGCCCGCCGCGATGGTGGCCGCCATCACCGCGGGTACGACCCGCTCGGCCACATAGGCGGCCAGTTCGTCGGGTGCCGGCCGGTCCTCGATCGCGGCCCGGCTCGCCGGCTCCTGTACGTCGACCAGCGCGCGGTAGAGACGCAGGATCTCCGCCGCGTGCGGCCAAAGCTGCGCCAGATCGCGGGTGCGCCGCCGGCGCTCCGCCCAGGCGGAGGCGGCGGCCGGCGCGGTCTGGAGCCGATCCATCAGACCTTCTCCCCGTCAGATCTTCTCAATGTTGACCAGGAACGCCTTGAACTCGGGCGTCCGCGAGTTGGCGTCGCCGACGAATGGAGTCAGCGCGTTGGCGAGCCAGTTGGCGCCCTTGGTCGGATCGCGATCCGCCGCGATGCCGACGAAGCCCCAGTGGATCGGGATCCCGATGTGATAGACGGTTTGCCCTCCCACCCGCAGGCCCGCAAGGCGCTTGGTGACGATGGCCGCGACCTCCAGCTTGCCGCGTTTGGACGAGACGCGGACCTTGTCGCCGCTCTTGATGCCCTTCTCGCGCGCGATCTCCTCGGGGACCTCCACGAAGGGGAACGGCTGGAGCGCGTCCAGGTGCGGCACGTGCTGGGTGACGTAGTGCTCGTGCTCGGTGAGCCGGTAGCTCGTGGCGATGTACGGATAGTCCTTGACGGTGCCGAAGCGGTTCTCCCGGCCGGCCGCCTTGTCGTACAGGAACACCACCGGCGACTCCGAATGATCGGGGTGGAGCGGATTCGGGATCGGCGACTCCATCGGTTCGTAGTGCTCGGGGAACGGGCCGTCGAGCATCGAGGACGAGAACAGCCGGCCGACGCCCTCGCCGTTCATGATGAACGGCCCCCAGGCCTTCGGACTGCGCGGCTCCATGGTCGGCGGGTAGTCCGGCACGTCACCGACCCACTTCTTCTGCTCCGCGTCCCAGACGATGCCGGGTCGGGTAGCGTCCCACGGCTTGCCGTCGAGGTCGGCGGAGGCCCGGTTGTAGAGCACGCGCCGGTTGAGCGGCCAGCTCCACGCCCAGCCGTGGTAGTAGCCCATCCCGGTGGGATCGTTCTTGGCCGGATCCTGCACTCCGGCCCGGCGCTTCATGAGGTTGCCGGCCTCCGGGTAGGCACCGGTGTAGATCCAGTTGCCCGAGTTCGTGGTTCCGTCGTCCTTCAGCTTCGCGAAGGAATCGAGCCGCTTGCCGGTGGCGAGATCGAAGCCGTTCATCTCCTGGGTCAGCTCGTCCAGTTCCGGCTTGAGCGGGTCCTTGTAGGGCAGCGTCACCGCGAGCACCGGATCGGGGAACTTGCCCCCCTGCTGCTGGTAGAGCTTCTTCACACGCTGGAAGATCTCGGCGAGGATCCAGTGGTCGTGGCGGGCGTCGCCCTCCGGGGGCAGCACCTGGTCCTTCCACTGCGACCAGCGGCCGCTGTTGGTGAACGAGCCGTCCTTCTCGATCCAGTGGGTGGCCGGGAGCATGAAGACCTCGGTCTGGATGGTCTTCGGGTTCGCGCCGGGGCGCCGCCAGAACTCGGAGCTGGTGGTGGGCAACGCGTCCATGACCACCAGCCACTTCAGATTCGCGAGGGCCTGCATCACGAGGTTCGCGTCGGGGCCGATGCTGGTGGCGGTCATGCCCGAGAGCATCAACCCCTGCATCTTGCTCTTGAGCGCCTGGTCGTAGATCGAGATCCACGAGGAGTTGGTCGCAGGCTTCGGGACGAAGTCGAACGCGAAATCGTTCTCCGGCTTGGCCGCGTCGCCGTACCAGCTCTTGAGCAGGCTCACCATGAACTTGCGATAGTTGGTGCCGAAGAAGTTCCAGGAGTTCGCGTCGAACTTCTTGGGCGCGCTCTGGGTCACGTAGTCGTCGAGGTTCTTCTGGCCGGGGGCCGGGATGCGCAGGTAGCCGGGCAGGATCTCCCATGAGATCGCGTTGTCGGTGTTGCCCTGGATGTTGGCGTGCCCGCGCTCGGCGTTCATGCCCCCGCCCGGGCGGCCCATGTTGCCGAGAAGGAGCTGGAGGAGGGCCGCGCTGCGGATGAGCTGCCCGCCGGTGGTGTGGTGGGTGAGCCCGACCGCGTACACGATGGTCATGACCTTGTCGGGCCGCCCGGTCTCGCCCACGATCTTGGCGATCTCGAGGAACTGCGCCTGCGGGATGCCGGTGATGTTCTCGACCACATCCGGCGTGTAGCGGGAGTAGTGCTTGCGCATGAGCTGGAACACCGAGCGCGGATGCTCGAGGTGCATGTCCCGCTTGGCGATGGCGACCCCGGCGCCGGCGGTCTTCGGGCCCTGGCCGTGGGCGAGGATCTCCTGCTGGGTCCGGTCGTAGGCGCCCTGGCCCGCGGCGTCGCCCTCGTACACCCAGCTGGAGGTGTCGTAGACCCGCTTGGCCGGGTCGTAGCCGCTGAAGAGCCCGTCGTGGAAGTCGTAGCCCTCCTTCACCAGGAACGACGCGTTGGTGTAGTTGCGCACGTAGTCGTGGTGGATGAGGTTGCGCTCCAGCACGTAGTTGATCAGTCCGCCGAAGAACGCCACGTCGGTGCCGGTGCGGATGCGCGCGTAGACGTCGGAGACGGCGGAGGTCCGCGTGAACCGCGGGTCGACGTGGATCATCTTGGCCCCCCCGCCGGCGCCGATGCCGCGCTTGGGGTCGAGCCTGGCCTTCATGAACCACTGGAAGCCGACCGGATGCGCCTCGGCCGGATTGGCCCCGTTGATCAGGATGACGTCGGCGTTCTTGATGTCACGCCAGTGATTCGTCATCGCGCCCCGCCCGAATGTGGCCGCCAGACTGACGACCGTGGGGCCGTGTCAGACTCGGGCCTGCTGCTCTAAGTACACCACCCCGAGCCCGCGCATGAGCTTGGCGGCCAGATAACCCTCCTCGCTGCTGAAGGCGGCGCCGCCCGCGAAGGCGATGCCTTCGCAACGGTTCACCACCTGCCCCTTGCCGTCCTGGGCCACGAACGTCGCGTCGCGCGACTCTTTCACCCGCTGCGCGATGCGGTCGAGCATCTGGTCCCAGGAGAGCTCCTGCCAGCGGTCGCCGCCCGGCGCCCGGTAGAGCGGTCGGTGGACGCGCCGGTTGGAGACGGCGAGCTGCATCGCGGTCGCGCCCTTCGGGCAGAGCCGGCCTTCGTTCACCGGACTGTCGGGATCCCCCTCGATCTGCAGGAGCTGGGTATGCCCCTTCGCGTCTTGCTTGGTGTAGGCCACGAGCGAGCAGCCCACCGCGCAGTACGGGCAGAGCGAGTGGACTTCCTTCGCCCCCCCGATGCGGAACTTCTGCTTGACCTCGATCGCGGCGGCCACGTCGAAGCCCAGCGCGGTGACGCCGGCGGCGCCGGCTCCGGTGACCCCGACCTTGAGGAAATCGCGGCGGGTGACCTGTTGCATGAGTCACGCCTCCTTGCGCGGTTGATCCTGGATATCCATCACACGAGCTCCGGGACCGTCGTCACCCGCTGGGCGCCCGCGTAGACGTTGAAGCCGCGGTGACGCAGGAATCCCACCAGGGTGATGTTGGCCGCGAGCGCCATCTCCACGGCGAGGCTGGACGGCGCGGACACCGCGGCCACGATCGGCACGCGGGCCATCCACGCCTTCTGCATGATCTCGAAGCTGGCCCGGCCGCTCACCATCAGGATGTGGCGATCGAGCGGGAGCCGGCGCGTCCGCAGCATGTGGCCGACGACCTTGTCGACCGCATTGTGGCGCCCGACGTCCTCGCGCAGCACCACCAGCCGCCCGTCCGCGTCGAAGAGCCCGGCCGCGTGCAGGCCACCGGTGCGCTCGAACGTCGCCTGCGCCGTCGACATCGCGGCGGCGAGGCGCGGGAACAGCTCGGCGGGCACCGCCATCTCGGAGGTCACCGGCGCGCACTCGGTGCGGATCGAGTCGATCGTGACCTTGCCGCAGACGCCGCACGCGGACGACGCCACCACGCTGCGACGGAGCCGCTCGCGCGCGGCCTGCACGTCGCCCTTCAGCAGCACGTTGATCACGTTGCCTGGATCGGTCTCGCGGTCCGGACCGCGGTAGCGCGCGATCACGTCGAGGTTGTCGGCGTCGCGGATGAGGCCCTCGGCGTGGAGGAGGCCGGCCACGAGGTCCTCGTCGTCCCCGGGAGTGCGCATCGTGACCGTGAAGGCGAGCCCGCCCAGGCGGATCTCGAGGGGCTCCTCCACCGCGAGGTGGTCCAGCGTCTCGATCGCATCGGCGCCGCGAACTTTCAGCACCGGATGTGGGATCGCGGCGGCCTGCCGGGACGTCTCAGAGGCCGACTCTGGTTCCATGGGACCTTTCCGACCACGAGGATCGATTCGTCGACGCTGACGGCGATCCGGAACCTATGCTGTGAGTGACATATATATAGGTGCGCACC
>DASZJM010000736.1:0-10520 GCA_035948165.1 Candidatus Methylomirabilota bacterium | reverse complement strand
GTATGTGGGCCTCCTGCAGCGATGGCGGCCGTCTCCCGGGAGTGGTATCGGGCTGAAGACGGATCTGTTCGAGGAGGCGGTAGGAGCCGACCATCTGCTCACTGATCTCGGGACCGGAAGTATCGGTCTGGATTGCTCCCTCTCGATCGCGTGCGCGGCGCGGGCGCGAGTACGGCGCGCCGCGCAGGGTCATGGATTCGTGGTCGGGGATCTTCGAGACGTTCCCTTTCGCACCGGTAGCATTAGACGGATCCTGGCCGGGTCGTCGCACGACCACTTCGCCGATCACCAGAGCCTCGAGGCGGCACTGGCGGAACTGACCCGGATACTGGCGCCCGGGGGCACCTTGATCCTGACTCTCGACAATCCCGAGAACCCGATCGTCTGGGTCCGCAACCATCTCCCGTTCTCGTGGCTCAACCGCATCGGTCTGGTCCCGTACTTCGTCGGTCGCACGTATGGCGGGCGCGCGGCCCGTCACGTCCTCGAATCATGCGGATTGGTGGTGACGAGCGCGACCACGGTCGCTCACGTGCCTCGCGCGCCGGCGATCTGGCTCGCCGCGCTGGCGCGACGGACGGGCCGCGCGAGGCTCGCGAGCGCCCTCGCCCACCTCCTGTGGAGCTTCGAGGCGCTCGAGCGCTGGCCGACCCGCCGATGGACCGGCTACTATGTCGCGCTCTGTGCCCGCAAGCCGGAGGGAGCCGTAGAGTCGACTTGACCCTCGTCGCGGAGGCGGCTAGGCTCACAATTCGGTAGCCAGAATGCACTGTCCGCTGTGTGGGGCCGAGAACCGCGAGGGCCGCCGTTTCTGTGCCGGATGCGGGAGCCTGCTCATGCGCGCTTGCTCCGCGTGCGGGTTCTCCAACGAGCCGGCCGCGCGGTTCTGCGGCGGCTGCGGCGCGCCCATCGCGCAGCCGGCGGCACCGAGCGCGGTCGGCGGCTTTCGCGCCCCCCAGCAGTACACGCCCTCCCATCTCGCGGAGCGGATCCTCGACGAGCGGCGCGCCCTCGAGGGGGAGCGGAAACAGGTCACCGTGCTCTTCGCGGACCTCAAGGGGTCTATGGAGCTCCTGGCCGACCGCGATCCGGAAGAATCTCGGCGGCTCCTGGACCCGATCCTCGAGCTCATGATGTCCTCGGTTCACCAGTACGAGGGCACCGTGAATCAGGTACTGGGGGACGGCATCATGGCGCTGTTCGGCGCGCCGGTGGCCCACGAGGATCATGCGGTGCGGGCGGGCTACGCCGCATTGAGGATGCAGCAGGCGATCGCCGCGCACGCAGAGCGGATCAGGCCCGTGCATGCCATCGACGTGCAGATCCGGGTCGGGCTGAACTCGGGGGAAGTCGTGGTTCGCGGCATCGGCAATGACCTGACCATGGACTACAGCGCGGTTGGCCAGACGACGCATCTGGCCGCCCGGATGGAGCAGCTCGCCACGCCGGGGACCATCCTCGCGACCGAGGCATTCGCCCGCTTGACCGAGGGCTACCTCCACTTCAAGCCCCTGGGCCTCATGCCGATCAAGGGGCTCGCCGAGCCTCTCGACGTCCTGCAGCTCGTCGACGCCGAGCCGACCCGTACTCGCTTCCAGGCCGCGTCGACCCGAGGGCTCACGCGATTCGTCGGCCGGGAGACCGAGATAGACGTCCTCCGACGGGCGCTGGAGCGCGCCCGGTCCGGGCTGGGCCAGGTGGTCGCGGTCGCCGGCGAGCCGGGAACCGGCAAGTCGCGGCTCTTCTACGAGTTCCTCGATTCCGGCCTGACCCGGGAGTGGCTCAAGCTCGAGACCGGCGCGGTGTCGTATGGCAAGGTCAATGCGTTTTCGCCGGTCCGGGATCTCCTCAAGGGGTACTTCCAGATCGAGGAGCGCGATGATGTCAGGCGGGTGGGAGAGAGGATCGAGCGACAGACCTTCGAGCTCGACCAGAGCATCCGCGGCATCGTGCCGGCGCTGAAATCACTGCTGGATGTTCCGGTCGACGATCCGGCCTGGGAGAAGCTCGAGCCCGCCCAGCGGCGCCAGCGGATTCTCGATGGGGTGAAGCGTCTGCTGGTACGCCAGAGCCAGGTACAGCCATTGCTCCTCAGCGTCGAGAACCTCCACTGGGTCGACGCGCAGACGCAGGCCCTCCTCGACGGTCTGGTCGAGAGCCTCCCGACCGCTCGAATCCTGCTGCTGGTCAACTATCGGTCCGAGTATCAACACGCGTGGGGCAACAAGATCTACTACCGGCACGTGCGGCTCGACCCGCTCGCGCCGGAGGGGGCCCGGGAGCTGCTTCGCGTCCTCCTCGGAGGTGGCTCCGATCTCGACCAGCTGAAGGAGCTTCTGATCGAGCGGACCGAGGGCAATCCGTTCTTCCTCGAGGAGAGCGTGCGAACCCTCGTCGAGACGAAGGTCCTCGTGGGGGATCGCGGGAATCGAAGTCTGGCGCGCGCGCCGGGCGCCATCCAGGTGCCAACGACCGTCCAGGCGATCCTGGCGGCGCGGATCGATCGGCTACCCGCCCCCGAGAAGCGGCTCTTGCAATCCGCCTCGGTGATCGGGAGAGACGTGACGCTGCCGCTCCTCCGCGCGGTGGCGGGGTTGCCGGAGCCGGAGCTCCTGCAGGGATTGGCCCGTCTGCAGGGCGGAGAGTTCCTCTACGAGACCAGCCTGTTCCCCGAGCTGGAGTACACGTTCAAGCACGCCCTGACCCAGGAAGTGGCGTACGGGAGCCTGGTTCGCGAGCGGCGACAGGCCCTGCACGGCCGGATCGTCGAGGCGATCGAGACCCTCTATCCTGAGAAAGGGGATCAGGAGACCGAGCGTCTGGCCCATCACGCGCTGCAGGGCGAGCTCTGGGCGAAGGCGGTGATGTACTACCGCAGGGCCGGCGCGAAGGCGGCGATGCGCTCGGCGTACCGCGAGGCGGTGGCCTGTTTCGAGCGGGCGCTCTCCGGTCTCGAGCGCCTGCCTCGGACCCGGGAGACCCTCGAGCAGGCGTTCGACCTCCGGCTCGAGCTCCGGCCCTGGCTGGCGCCGCTCGCCGAGTACGGGAGGATCTTCGACAACCTGCGGGCGGCCGAGTCCGCCGCCGAGGAGCTGGGAGATTCGCGCCGCCTCGGCATCGTCTGCGCGTACATGACCGACTACTATCGCCTGACCGGGGCCAGTGAGGAAGCCATCGCGTGCGGCGAGAGGGCCCTGGAGGCGGCCACGAAGCTGGATGACTTCGGTCTCAAGGTTCTCGCGAACATGCTGCTGGGGCACGCCTGTCACGCGGTCGGCGACTACCGTCGGGCGGTGGAACTGCTGCGCCGGAACGTCGAGTCGCTCTCCGGACCGCTCGTCCGCGAGCGCTTCGGATCCGCCGGGCTGCCGTCCGCCCTGTCGCGAAGCTTCATGGTGTTCTCCCTGAGCGATCTCGGGGAGTTCGACGAGGCGGTGGTGATGAGCCGGGAGGCGATATCCATCGCCGCCGAGGCCGACACCGCGCACAGCCAGGTGCTGGCTTCTCATTCCCTCGGGTTGGCCTATCTCTGCCAGGGCGACCTGGATCGAGCCCTGCCGGTGCTCGAGGAGACCTACGCGCGCTGCCAGGTCGGTCGGATCCCGCTGGGCGCCCGCCTCCTCGCTTCGGCCCTCGGCTATGCCCACGTGCTGTCCGGCAACGTGGCCGACGCGCTCCCGTTGCTCGAGGAAGCGGTCCGGCAGGCCGAGCAGCTCAAGGTGTTCTTTCGGTATGCCCTCTGGCTGTCGTGGCTGGGAGAGGCCAACCTCCGAGCGGGGCGGCTCGCCGACGCGAGCAAGCTCGCCGAGCGTGCCGCGGAGCACGCCATCGCTCACAAGGAAGCCGGGCACCACGGCTATGCGCTTCGCCTGCTTGGTCAGGTCCGCGCAATGGAGAGCCCGGCGCGAGTCGACGCGGCGGAGCGCGCATTCCGGGAGGCGCTGGGGATCGCCGAGCGCCTGGAGATGCGGCCCCTCCAGGGCCACTGTCGACTCGACCTGGGCACCCTGTACCATTGGGCCGGCCGCCCGGAAGAGGCGAGGGCGGAGCTCTCGGCGGCCGCCGAGCTCTTCGGCTCGCTCGCGATGCCGTTCTGGAGAGCTCGCGCCGAGAGGGATCCGTCGACGCTCTGAGCTCGAGCTAGCCGGCGCCGATCCATGTACCACTGGCTGGTCCCTCGGCTGGTCTTTCCCGCCGCGGAGCTTCTGGGCGGCCGTCGGGTGCGAAGCGAGCTGAGCCGCCTGCGCGAGATCCAGTGGCTTCCCGCGCCGCGGGTCGAGGCGCTCGCGGTGGACCGGCTGCGATCCCTGGTGGCCCACGCGACGGCTCATGTTCCCTACTACCGGGATCTCTTCGGGCGCGCCGGTGTCGGGGCGGGCGACATTCGCTCGGTGTCGGACCTCTCCCGGTTTCCGATCACCACCAAGACCGACCTGCGGAGCGCGTTCCCGGTAGCGAGCACCGCCGACGACTTGCCGGCCCAGCGGCGCCGGCCCATGGTGACCTCCGGTTCGAGCGGCCGCCCGCTCGAGTTCTATTGGGATCGCTCGGCCGCGGACGAGCTGCTGGGGTCCTATCTGTTCTCGCTCGAGTGGGCGGGGGCGGCCATCTGGCAGACTCGCCTGGTGGTCGCCAGTCCCGCGTACTTCTATACGAACTCGGTGCCCTCGTCTCGGTGGCGCCGACGGTTACGGCGCGTGGCGCTTGGCGAGCACAGCGTCAGCCTCGCGGCCAATCAGGTGTCCGTCGCTGGCCTGCGCGAGATCGTCGCTCGCCTCCCGGGCCGTCGGGAGTACTTCATCCGCGGCTATCCCTCCGCACTGGCGGACCTCGCCGGCGAGCTCGTGAGGACACCCGAGCCGCTGCCGAGCTATCCGCGTGCGGTCATCGCCTTCGCGGAGAACGTGACGCCACCCAACGCCGCGATCATCCGCGAGGCGTTCCGTTGCCGCGTCACCAACTACTACACGAGCTGGGAGGTGCCGCAGATGGCCCAGACGTGTCCCGACAACCCCGATCTGCTCCATGTGAACTCCCGGCGAGTCGTGCTCCGCATCGTTCGCGACGACGGAACGGACGCCAAGCCGGGCGAGCCGGGTCGCGTGGTCGCGACCGATCTTGCCAATCGGGTCATGCCCTTCATCAACTACCTCGTCGACGACCATGCGGTCGGGGGGCCCGCCTGTCCCTGTGGGCGCGGACTTCCGACCCTGGCCGCGGTCGACGGGCGAAGTCTCGAGCGCATCACCACTCCCCGCGGAGATCGCGTGAGCGGCGGCATGCTGGGCCAGTTCCTCGTCTCGGTGGTCGGTGTTCTCCCCTACGCTCTGGAATATCAGGCCGAGCAGACGGGACCGGGTGCGGTGACGTTGCGAATCGTCCCCACCGAGCGCTACACGCTCGAGTTCGGACGGAGTCTCCTGGGTCAGGTCGAGACCTTCCTCGGGCCGGATATGTCGGTGGCGCTCGACGTCGTGTCACGCATCCCGGTCGAGCGCTCCGGCAAGCGGCTGATCATCCGGCCGCTCGAGGCGGGTCACCGAGAGTAGACGATGACCTCGCGGCCGACCGCGCCGGTGTCGGAGCACGCTACGGCGCGGGCGGGGCCACCGAGACCCCCTTCGCGCCGGTCCGCTCGATCGCGCGGGCCACCAGGCCCGACGCCTTCGCGTCCTCGACCACCTGTCGCAGGTAGCGCAGGCCGGCGTCCTTGCCCTTGGGCACCGCGATGGATTGCTGCACCCCCATGAAGCGCCCGTCCACCAGGCGCGATCCGGCCAGCTTCGGCGCGAGGCCGAGCAGGCCCTGGGTGAGCCCGGCGAGGGCGTCGACCTTGCCGGCCTCAAGCGCCTGGAACGCGGCGTCGGCGTCCGGGGTCGACACCAGCTGGGCGCGCTTCAGGTTGCGGCTCAGGTAGAGCTCGTAGTTCGCGCGGGCCGGCGCGGCCACCCGCACGCCGTCTCGATCCACCTCCGTGGCGGTGCGCAGCGGGGAGGCGCCGGGCACGAGATAGGTGGCCTCGATCTCGAGATACGCGGCGGTGAAGCTCATGATCTTCTCGCGCGCCGGGTCGGAGCCCAGGAACGCGATGTCCCACACGTTGCTCGGGGCCGCGTCGCCCATGATCGCCACGCTGTCGTAGGCGACGAGCTCGACCGGCACGCCGAGACCCCCGGCGATCTCCCGGGTCAGGTCGATGGCCACCCCGCGGGATTCGCCGGTGGCCTTGTCGCGGGTAGCGAGGATGAAGTTGCCGTAGTTGATGGCGGCCCGGAGCTTGCCGCCCGGGGCGAGATCGGCGCGGACCGCCGGCGTCGTGTCGGCCATCGCGCCGATGCTAGCAGAATCGGGCCGACCAGTGCCATGCCCCCGCCGAGGGCACGCGGTGGACTCGCGACGGCCGAGATGACGCGTCGCCCCGACGAATTTCTCGCGCCGCCGGCAGCGGAGCCGGCAACCGCGGCCCGCGGCCGCGCATCCCAATCACGAGGAGGGACATGGCGATGCGCAAGCTCGAGAACAAGGTGGCAATCGTGACCGGCGCGTCCAAGGGGATCGGGGCGTCGATCGCAAAGCACCTGGCCGCGGAGGGCGCGGCGGTGGTGGTCAACTACGCGTCGAGCCGCGAGGACGCCGATCGCGTGGTCGGCGAGATCGCCCGCGCGGGGGGCCGCGCCGTCGCGGTGCAGGCGGATCTGGCCCGGCCCGCCGACGTCGACCGCCTCTTCGCGGAGGTGGGGAAGGCCTTCGGCCGGCTCGACATCCTGGTCAACAACGCGGGGGTCTACGGGTTCACGGCCCTCGAGGACATCACCCCGGAGCACTTCCACAAGCACTTCGACCTGAACGTGCTCGGCCTGCTGCTCGCGTCGCGGGCGGCCGCGGCCGCCTTCGGGCCCGCGGGAGGCAGCATCGTGAACATCAGCTCCTCCGCCACCACGCTGGCGCCGGCCGGGTCCGCGGTGTACAGCGCCACCAAGGCGTCCGTCGAGGTCATCACCCGCGTGCTCGCCAAGGAGCTGGGGCCGCGACACATTCGCGTGAACGCGATCAGCCCGGGCATGGTGGAGACCGAGGGGGTCCGCGCGGCCGGCTTCGACACCAGCGACTTCCGCAAGGAGACCGAAGCGCGCACCCCGCTCGGTCGCATCGGCCAGCCCGAGGACATCGCACCGGCCGCGGTCTTCCTGGCCGGGCCGGACTCGGGCTGGATCACCGGCGAGACCCTGCTGATCGCGGGCGGGCTGCGCTGACGGCCGGCCGCTCGAGCGACCGGAGGGGAGAAAGATCGCGGGGAAGCGGGCCGGGGGGCTTACCGTAGGAGCAGGTGAGCGCCTCCGGTCGCGTCTTCTGGAGCCTCGTCATCCTCGCGGTGGTCGCCCTCGTGGGCGCGCTGCCGGTCGCGGTCCGGCATCGCTTCGAGGGGGTGTGGATCCCGTCGACGTCGATGGCCCCGACGCTCCTGGTCGGCGACTACGTGCTGGTCGACAAGGCGCCGCATTGGCCGACGCGCGGGGATCTGGTCGTCTTTGCCGACCCGACCGCTCCGGGCGAGCTCCTGGTCAAGCGCATCGTGGGCCTCGGCGGAGAGGAGATCACCGTCCAGGGCCACGAGGTCTACATCAACTGCGAGCCGCAGCGAGAGGCCTGTCGTCCGATGGCCGAGCCCTACGCCGACTTCAGCGACGAGGTCCGCGCGACCCGGGACGTCGAGCGGGTCGAGATCCCGTCCGGGACCGTGTTCGTGATGGCCGACAACCGCAACGCGGGAGAGGACAGCCGCCACTGGGGGGCGGTCCCGCACGGCACGATCATCGGGCGGCCGCTCTGGGTCTACTGGTCGGCGGACCCCGACGGCAGCACGCGCTGGAGCCGCGTCGGCCGGCGCCTCCGGTAGGCCAGGCCGGGCCTACTTGCCGCGCAGCTTCGGATCGAGCACGTCGCGCAGGGAGTCGCCGAAGAGGCTGAACCCGAAGACCGCGAGGCTGATCGCGATGCCGGGGAAGAGCCCGATCCACGGCGCCTTCTCCGCGTAGGCCGGCGCCGAGCCCGAGAGCATCAGGCCCCACGACGGCGTCGGCTCGGCCGCGCCCAGCCCCAGGTAGGACAGCGCGGCCTCGGCCAGGATCGCGGCGCCGAGCTGCGCGGTGAGCATGATCAGGTACGGGGCGAAGACGTTGGGGAGCAGGTGCCGCCGGATGACTGCGCCGTGCGAGGCTCCCAGGCCGTGCGCCGCCTCCACGTACTGGTTCTCCTTGACGGAGAGGGCGGTGGCCCGGACCACCCGGGCGGCCCGCGGGATGATCGGGATCGCCACCGCGATCACCACGTTGGGCACCGCCGGCCCCAGGATCGACGCCACCGCGAGGGCGAGGATGAGCTGCGGGAAGGCGAGCAGCACGTCCATCAGCCGCTCGAGCAGCAGATCGATCGTCCCGCCGCAGTACGCGCTCAGCACGCCGAGCAGCCCGCCGATCGAGCAGCCCGCGAAGGACGCGGTGAAGCCCACGAACAGGGCGATGCGCGCGCCGTACATGATGCGGCTCAGCACGTCGCGCCCGAACTCGTCGGTCCCGAGCCAGTGGTCGACCGAGGGCCGGGAGAACTGGGCCGCGTAGTCGGGCAGGTAGGGGTCGTAGGGCGCCAGGGGCTGGGCGAGCGCGGCCACGAGCAGCATGCCCAGGATGATGAGCGCGCCCGCCGCGCCGAGCGGCTTGGCCCGCGCGAAGGCCCACGCCCGGTCGACCCAGCCGACGGGGCGCGCCGTGGGCGCGGTCGCGCCGGCCCCGACGAGGGAGCTCTCGACACTCATCTCAGTGGTACCGGATGCGCGGGTCGAGCCACGCGTAGGTGAGGTCGATCAGGAGGTTGACCACCACGAAGCAGAGCGCGATCAGGAAGACGAGGGCCTGCACCACCGGGTAGTCGCGGTGCGCGACCGCGTCGACCACGAACCGCCCCACCCCGTTCAGGGTGAAGACGGTCTCGGTCACCACGAGGCCGCCGATCAGGAACGCGAACTCGGTGCCGACCAGGGTGATCACCGGCAGCATCGCGTTCTTGAGCGCGTGACGGATCACCACCACGCGTTCCCGGAGGCCCTTGGCCCACGCGGTGCGGATGTAGTCCTCGCGCAGCACCTCGAGCACGGTCGAGCGGGTCATGCGGGTGGTGACCGCCGCGTAGCGGTAGCCGACGGTGAGTACCGGCCAGACGAGCTGCTGGAAGTTGGCCCACGGGTCGACCCACGGCGGGGTGAACTCGAGCGGCGGCCCCCATCCGAAGTAGATGACGAGGGCGAGGATGACGAGGATCCCGACCCAGAACGACGGGATGGCTTGCCCGCCGATGCTCACGATCCGGATGAGGTAGTCCACCCAGGTGTCCTGGCGTACCGCCGCGATCATGCCGAGCGGGATCGCGAGCAGGACCGAGACGATGGTGGCGAGGATCGCCACCTCGAGGCTCAGGGGCAGCCGGATGAGCACCTCGTCGATGACCGGCTGCCCGGTCCAGAGCGAGGTGCCGAAGTCGAGGCGCAGCACCCCCCAGAGCCAGGTGCCGAACTGCACCGCGAGCGGCTGGTCGAGGCCCAGCTGATGGCGCATCGCCGCGAGCTGCTGCGGATCGATGCGCCCGGTCTGGTCGCCGCCCAGGATCAGGAGCGTCACGTCTCCGGGGATCACGCGCATGATCAGGAACACCACCGCCGCGACCCCGAACAGGGTGGGCACGATCAGCAGCAGCCGCTTGGCCAGGTAGGTGCGCACGACCCGGCCTCAGTCCTCGGAGAGCCAGACGTCCTGCAGCTTCTGGTTGGTGTAGTGGTTGGGCGGCGCCACGTAGTTCTTCACCTTGCTCCAGTGCACGAGGTTGCGCGACCACCAGAGCCCGGTGGTGAAGTAGGCGTTGCCGAGGACGCGCTTCTCCAGGTCGTTGATGAGCCGCTTGCGCTCGACCGGGTCGAGGGAGCGGGCCTGCCGCGAGAAGAGGTCGTCCACCTGCGGATCCGAGAAGCGCCCCCAGTTCTGGGTGCTGCCGGTCGCGTAGCGGCCGAGAAACTGGTCGGGGTCGTCCATGAACTCCACGGTGGGCGCCACGAGCAGCTCGAAGTTGCCGGTGTCCTGGCCGTCGGAGAACCAGGCCGCGGTCTCGAGCGGGCGGTGCTCGGCCTCGATCCCGATCTTCCGCCACTCCCCGATGAGGAACACCGCGAAGTCCTGGTACGGGAGCTTCACGTTGCGGTTCTTGAGGACCACCTTGAGCCCGTTGGGATAGCCGGCCTCCGCGAGGAGCTTGCGTGCCTCCGCCCGGTTCTTCTCGATGTCGCGCCCGAATCCGGGCAGCTTCTCGAGCTCCGCCGCGGGCATCGCCCACTCGGAGCCGGGTCGCATCAGGCCGCCGACGTACCGCAGGCCGGTGAGCGGGTAGAGCACCCTGGCCATGGTGTAGCGGTCGATGCCGAGGCTCAGCGCCTTCCGGACCCGCACGTCGTCGAACGGCTTCTTGGTGTTGTTGAT
>DASZJM010000735.1:0-2244 GCA_035948165.1 Candidatus Methylomirabilota bacterium | reverse complement strand
CCCCCCCCCCCCCCGCCCCTCCCCCTCCCTACCGCTTACCCTGCCGCTCGTCACGTCGCAGCTTGTATTCGACCGAATCGACGAGAGCCTGCCAAGAAGCCTCGATGATGTTGTCCGCGACCCCCACCGTCCCCCACGTGTCATTTCCGTCGCCCGAGGTAATCAAGACCCGCGTCTTGGCCGCGGTCGCCTTCGACTCGTCGAGGATGCGCACCTTGTAGTCGAGCAGCGCCATCTCGCGCAGGTTCGGATAGAAGTCCTCGAGCGCCTTCCGCAGCGCGTGGTCGAGCGCGTGCACCGGGCCGTTGCCGGCCGCCGCGGTATGCTCCTCGATGCCCTTCACGCGCAGCCGCACGGTGGCCTCCGCCACCGGCTCACCGTCGCCCGCGTTCTCCTCCACGATCACCCGGTAGCCGCCCAGCTCGAAGTAGGGCCGATGGTTGCCGAGGGCGCGCTCCATCAGGAGCTCGAACGAGGCCTCGGCGCCCTCGAACAGGAACCCCTCGTCCTCGAGGCGCTTGAGCATCTCGAGGATGCGCCGGGCCTCGGGAGTGTTCTTGTCGAGGTCGATGCCGTACTCCTTGGCCTTCCACAGCACGTTCGACTGCCCGGCCAGCTCCGAGACCAGCACCCGCCGCTGGTTGCCCACCGCGTCGGGGTCCACGTGCTCGTAGGTCTCGGGGTGTTTGAGCACCGCGGAGACGTGGATGCCGCCCTTGTGCGCGAAGGCGGAGTCGCCCACGTACGGCTGGGAGGACCACGGCTTGCGGTTGGCCAGCTCGGAGACCAGGCGCGAGACGTCGCGCAGCTCGCGCAGGTTCGCGCGCGGGATGCAGTCGAGCCCCATCTTGAGCATGAGGTTCGGGATGATCGAGACCAGGTTGGCGTTGCCGCAGCGCTCCCCGTAACCGTTGATCGTCCCCTGCACGTGCCCGATGCCCTCGCCGACCGCGGCGAGCGAGGTGGCCACGGCGCACTCGGTGTCGTTGTGCACGTGGATCCCGAGCGGGGTCTCCGGCTTCAGCGCGCGCTTGACCGTCTGGATGATGGCCGCGACCTCGTGCGGCAGGGACCCCCCGTTGGTGTCGCAGAGCACGAGGCAGTGGGCGCCCGCCGCCTCGGCGGCCAGGAGCGTCCGCATCGCGTAGTCGGGGTTGCGCTTGAAGCCGTCGAAGAAGTGCTCCGCGTCGTAGATGACCTCCTCGAAGTGCTTGAGGAGATAGGTCACCGAGTCCGCGATCATCGCCACGTTCTCCTCGAGCGTGGTGCCGAGCGCGGCGGTGACGTGGAAGTCCCACGCCTTGCCGAAGATGGTGACGACGGGCGGCCCCGCCTCGACGAGGGCCTGCAAGTTGCCGTCGTCCTGCGGCCGCACCCCGGGGCGCCGGGTGGCCCCGAACGCGCTGATCTTGGCCGACTTGAACACCGCGTCCTGCACCCGCTTGAAGAAGCGCAGGTCCTTGGGATTCGAGCCGGGCCAGCCCCCCTCGATGTAGTGCACGCCGAGCGCGTCGAGGCGCTGCGCGATGCGGACCTTGTCCTCCATGGAAAAGGCCACGCCCTCGCCCTGGGTGCCGTCGCGGAGGGTGGTGTCGTAGATCTTGATCTGGCGCGATCCGGGAGTCATCGCCATGGGGGCACATGATCCCGCCCCGCCCCGGCGAGTGTCAAGTTATGCTCGGGCGGTGATCCCGGCGGCGATGGCGACGGTGGTGCTGGCGGCGGCACTCATCAAGGGCGCGATCGGCTTCGGCTTTCCGTCCCTCGCCACCCCGCTCTTGAGCCTGGTGGTCGACGTGAAGAGCGCGGTCCCGGCGCGCCCGTCACAGACAACACGGAACCAGAACCCAGCGACAGATCAGTCTTCCGCTCCTGGGCCCTGACAAGCTCCGTAAGCTCGGCCTCGACCGGGTCGGCCGGGATCATGTCCTTCGAGGCGAGCGTAGTACTCCCAAACGGGTACGCCGCGAGGTACGGCATCTCTTTGACCCACCTGGATTCCATTCCCCCAGGGCCCATCGTGCCGGACCAAATCCGCCTGAAGGTTCCCTGGGCCTCGTATTGGAACCATCGGCCGGCGGCGTTCTCCCCAGGCGTGACGGTGATGTCGGTGACCAGTAGCTTGCGCAGGATTTGGCGGGCGATCTGCGGGGCCGCCTTGAGAGCCCCCTGCCAGTCGTCCAGGAGCGCCAGCACCCTCTCCCGGTACGCCGACTCGTCCCAGGCCGCGGCCGCTTTCTGGAG
>DASZJM010000734.1:0-4586 GCA_035948165.1 Candidatus Methylomirabilota bacterium | reverse complement strand
GTGCGCTGGGCGCCCGGCGGAGTGATCTGGGGGCCGAAGACCACCGTGTTGCCCTGCTCGTTGAATCGGGGGCCGGCCGCGAAGGAAAACCTCGGATACACGACGCCGATCGTCCCCGCGGCCTCGCGGAGCCCTAGCCCATACATGTTGTACCGGGCGTAGCCGGCCACCCGGATCCGTTGGTTGGGCTGCAGGGCCAGGTCCCCGTACAGATCGCCGACCGGCTGGCTGATGGGCTTGAAGTTATAGGTCTGGCTCAGGGTGAACCGCACCAGATCCCAGCGCACCGCTTCCTGATCCGGCCCCGCCACGGACTTCGCTTTCAGCACGTTCGCCACCTGGTACGTCACCTCGTTCGCCTTGCCGAGCCGGTCTATCCCGTGCGCCCGCTCGTAACCGGGGTCTATTCCCGTGCCGGTGCTGTAGCCCGGGTCGTAGGTGGGCATCGCCTTCTGGTCGAGACCGCGAATCTCGATGAACGTCGCACGCGGCTCGATCGAGTGCTGCAATGCCGCGATACCCGCGGTGCCATCCGTGGCATAGACCCGTGTCATTTGCGTCTGCGCCTCCACGCCGACCTCCGCCTGGCGGCGCAGCCGCGGGTCGTACACGGACGCTTGACTCACGATGCCGTCCACCCCCGCATGAAATCCGGTCACGCGCAGGTCGTAGTAGGTGAGGCGCCCCCCGGCAAACGGCGTGACGGTCACGAGGCCGGCGATCGGGATCGGCACGAAGAAGCGCGGGTGAAAATCCGCCCGCACGCCCGCGGGGCCGTCCACGTCGCGAATGAACTTGACGAAGGATGCATTGGTCTCGTAGAGCAACCAGGGCGCCCCCGGCACGGCCTGGCGGACGCCGGTGAGCTGGATGTTGGGTACGCGCTGCAGCTCGATGGGTCGGAGCGTTGTCAGGTCCTGGTACCACAGCACCTGGCCGAGCAGGCTCCAGTTGGTCCAGCTCTTGGTGAGCGAGACGCTGGTGATGGCCGCGAGCCGGGAGCGGTCCGTCAGTCGATCGGCGTAGTCGCGGAAGATCTGGTCATCGCTCGTGACCGTGGAGTCCACCTTGAAGGCCAGGCTCGGCGTGATCCGCCAGTCGTGCCGCAGAGACGTCCACCCCCGATTCTCGGGCACCCCGAGCTGTCGACTTCCGCGAAAGGCTTCGGTGATCCCGAAGGCGGCAAGCTCGCCGCGCTGGTCCTGCGAGAGGATGTACCGGTAATCGGCGTCCAGGCCGACGCCGCGAGCGCTGTAGGTGTCGAGGGACACCGTGAGGTCCTGACTGTCGTCGATCGCCCAGTAGTACGGGACCTTGGCAAAGTAGCCCCGGCGACTGTTCTGGCCGAACTCCGGGAACAGGAAGCCGGACTGCCGCTCGCGGCGCAGGGCGGCCGCGAAGAATGGGATCCAGGGCAGCAGGGGCACCCGCTTGACCCAGAACGAGGCGTCGCGGCCGTAGACGATGTCGTCCAGGTCCGCTGTTCCCGACCCGAAGTGGAACGACCAGGGTGGGTCGTCGCCCTCGCAGGTGGTGAACACACCGCGCCGGATCTCGTAGACGCTGTCACCGATGCGGTCCATCCGCTCACCGGAGAGGTGGTAGTAGGGGGGCGAGAATCCGGAGCCGTTGTAGACGACCCCGGTGCCGGTCTTCAAGTTGTAGTCGATGCGCTCGCCGACCAGGCGGTCGGGCCCGTCGTAGAAGACCACTTTCCCCTGAGCCACCGCCTGCCCGGTGTCGCGGTTGATCTCCACGCGGTCGGCGAGCAGGCGGCTCTGCCCGCGCGTGATCTCGACGTCGCCGACGGCGATCATGAGATCGTTGGGGCCGCCCAGCTGGAGGATCTGGTCGGCCAGGACGGTAGCCTGCTCCTCGCCGGTGCCGATTGCGATGCCTTCCGGCCGGGGGGCCGGGCTCACCGGCTGGGCCCAGCCCCGTCCGGCGCCGAGCAGCACGAGCAACATGCTCCAGAGAAGTAGCAACCCAACGGGATGCGCGGGCATTCTGCGAGCCCGCATGACGGGATTGGAAGATGGGGCCGTCGGCACGGGCCACATGCTAGCAGCGAAGCGAATCAATAGAAAGACGTGCTTGCGCCCGTTCCCGTCCTATGATGTGTCGCATGAGGAACCAGCCGATCCCGGCCAGAGCTTGACCGCGGCGCGCCTGCTCGACCTGACCGCGCTGGCCGCGGGAGCCTGGCTGGCGGGCGCCCTGCTCTTCTGGTCGGGGTGGTCGGCGTCCTTCTGGGCCCGGCCCGAGCACGTCTTCCTGCTTCTGCTCGCGGTCGTCTCACTCCGGCTCCTGGTCGCTCCCATCCCGGTGCCCGAGCTAAAGCCCCGGCGGGTCGTCGCGGTCGGCGTGGCGCTCTACGTGTTGATCTTCTCGTTCGTCACCCTGACCCGCCATCTCACGTTCCGCACCCACGCGCTCGACCTCGGCTACTACGTACAGCTCACCTGGAGCCTGGCCCACGGTCACGGCCCCTACGTGAGCCTGCCCGAGATGCACGCCTGGGGCGATCACCTCTCACCGATCGTGTACCTCTTCGTCCCCGCATCCTGGCTGATGCCGACTGCCGCGGCGCTTCTGGCCGGCCAGACGGTGATGCTGGCTCTCGGCGCCCTCCCGGTCTTCGGTATCGCGCGGCTTCGGCTTGGTGACGAGCGTCCCGCGGCCGCCCTCGCCATCCTTTACCTGGTCAATCCGTCGCTCCACGGCATCAACGTGCGCGACTTCCACGCCGCGGCGCTCGCCATCCCCCTGTTGCTGGCCGCGATCTACTTCGCCGAGGTCGGTCGCGGGTGGCTCTTCGTGGGCGCCATCGTTCTCACGCTCATGTGTCGGGAAGACGCGGCGCTCCCGGTCCTCGGTCTCGGCGCGTGGCTCGCGCTGGGCCGCCGCTGCTGGCTCGTCGGTGGGGCGACGATCGTCGGGGCTCTCGCGCTGCTGGTGGTCGACATCCGCTGGATCATCCCCCATTTTCGACATGAGCCCTACGTGCACCTCTGGCGCTACCGCCATCTCGGTCATTCCCTCGGCGAGATCATCCTCACCATGGTCGCGCATCCACTTCGAACGATCGGCGGGCTCCTCACCGGCGGGCGGCTCGTCTATCTGATGGCGATGCTGGCGCCGCTCGGCTTCCTGCCCCTGCTGGGCGGGTGGGATCCCGTGGGTGCGCTGCCGGCCCTCGCCCAGAACCTGCTCAGCAGCGATCCCGTGCTCTTCAACCACCGCAGCCAGTATCAGGCCTTTGTCCTTCCGTTCCTGATCCCGGCCGCGGTCGCCGGATACGCTCAACTCGCCGCGCGGAGAGGCGGACGCTGGCCCGTCGCCGTCCTGGTGGTGGCTTTCGCGGCGAGTCTGGCGCTCGCGTCGTCGCTGGCCAATGAGCTGGCCCTGGCCCGTTGGTGGCCGAGCGCCGAGCAACGGGCGGCTTATCAAGTGCTGGCGCAGGTACCACCAAGCGCCTCGATCGCCGCACAAGATCGCTACGTCGCGCATTTGAGCGAGCGCCGCCTCGCCACGCTCTTCCCGGCCGCGATCGAGCGCGCCGAATATACACTGGTGAACCTGAACACCTATCCCTGGCGCGACCTTCCCGACCTGAGGCTCGAACGCACGGGAGACGCGGTGACCCTCGTCGTGTCCAGTGCACGCGTGCTACGTTTTGCCGTCGTCGCCCAGGCCGGCCCCCATTTGCTGCTACGTCGTCTCTGACCGCCGTCCCGGGCCGATACTCTTGAGTCCATGGCGAGATGGTGAGGTAGGCTAGCGGCGTGGAGTACTGAGTCGTGCTCTTCAGCTCGCTCGAGTTCCTCGTCCTCTTCCTCCCACCGGTCCTCGCCGTCGCCCTCCGCCTCCGGGGTCAGGCGCTGCTCCGCTGGATCGTGGCGGCCAGCGTGGTCTTCTACGCGTTCGCAGGGCACTGGTGGTTTGTGATCCCGATGCTCCTGACCACCACGATCGACTACGGCGTCGCCATCGCCATCCAGCGGGAGGTGCAGCCACGGCGCCGGGCGTGGCTGCTCGGGTTGTCGCTGGCCGGCAATCTGGGCATGCTCGCGTACTTCAAGTACTCGGGCCTCCTCGTGCGTACCGCGGAGCAGGCCCTTGTGCTCCTGGGGCTCGAGTCGTCGGCCGGCGCGTTCCGCTGGTTCGAGGTGGTCCTGCCGGCCGGAATCAGCTTCTACACTTTCCAGACGCTCTCGTACATCATCGACGTCTGGCGCGGCCAGGCCCCCGCCGAGCGAAACTACATGAGGTTCGCCGCCTTCGTGAGCTTCTTCCCTCACCTGGTCGCAGGCCCTCTCACACGTCATCATCAGCTCATCCCGCCGCTCGCACGCATCGCCGCGGTCGGGATCGAGCCGCGCTGGCGGGCCGGCATCCTGTTGTTCAGCATCGGCCTTGCCAAGAAGGTGCTGATCGCGGACCGCTTGGGCAACCTGGTCGATCCTCTCCTTGGCAGTCCCCAAGACCTCGACCTGACGCGGGCCTGGCTGGCACTCCTCGGCTATGCCCTCCAGATCTACTTCGATTTCAGCGGTTACTCGGACATGGCCATCGGGCTCGCCCGG
>DASZJM010000733.1:0-2232 GCA_035948165.1 Candidatus Methylomirabilota bacterium | reverse complement strand
GAGCGGAAGCTGTTCGACGGGCACCAGTGGGATCTCCAGCAGCTCCGCTGGGCCGACGAGCTGGGCTTCAGCGAGGCGTGGATCGGGGAGCACCACACCTCGCCGTGGGAGCCGCATCCCTCGCCGGATCTCCTGGTCGCGCAGGCCCTGATGCAGACCAAGCGAATGCGCATCGGGCCGGGCGGCTTCCTGATGCCCTATCACCATCCCGCCGAGCTGGCCAACCGCCTCGCGATCCTCGACCACATGGCGCAGGGCCGGCTGAACTTCGGGGTGGCCGCGAGCGGCCTGCCGAGCGATTGGTCGATGTTCAACGTGGACGGCATGTCGGGGCAGAACCGCGAGATGACCCGCGAGTCGCTCGACATCATCCTGCGCCTCTGGAGCGACGAGCCCGAGTTCGACTTCAAGGGCAAGTTCTGGCACGTCACCAAGACCGGGACCATGTTCGAGACCCTCAAGCCCCACATCTACCCCTTCCAGAAGCCGCATCCGCCGATCGGGGTCGCCGGGCTCAGCAAGGGCTCCGACACCCTGAAGCTGGCGGGCGAGCGCGGGTACTGGCCGATGAGCCTGAACCTCAACCCGACCTACGTGGGCAGCCACTGGGAGGCGGTGGAGCAGGGGGCCGCGAAGGCCAATCGGACGCCGAAGCGCGCCGACTGGCGGATGGTCCGCGAGGTGTTCGTGGCCGACACCGACGCGGAGGCGATGCGGCACTCGGTGGGCGGCATGATGGGCCGCATGATGACCGAGTACTTCCTGCCGCTGCTGGGTGCCTTCGCCTTCACCGAGTTCCTGAAGCACGACCCGAGCGTGCCCGACTCGGACGTGACCCCCGAGTACTGCGCCAAGCACAACTGGCTGGTGGGCTCGCCCGACACCGTTTCGCGGAAGCTCAACGACATCTACGAGGAGGTGGGCGGCTTCGGCACCCTGCTCCTGTTCTGCTTCGACTACAGCGAGGACCCGAAGGCGTGGCACCACTCGATGGAGCTGCTGGCCAAGGAGGTCATGCCCCGCTTCAAGAACGTCGTGCCCAAGTAACCGGTGGACCAGGGCGCGCTGCGGCCGACGGTCGTCGAGGTCAGCCTGGGCCATCTCGCGGACAACTTTCGCGCGATCCAGGCGGCGGTGGCCCCGGCCGTGGTGATGCCCATCGTCAAGGCCAACGCCTACGGCCACGGGCTCGTGCCGGTGGCCCGGCACCTGGCCGAGCTCGGGGCCCGCTCGCTGGGCGTGGCGTTCCTGGAGGAGGCGGTGGCCCTCCGCGAGGCGGGCCTCACGCTGCCCATCCTGGTCATGGGCGGCATCTTCGGTGACCAGATCCCGATCTTCCTGCGCCACGATCTCACCCTCACCGCGTCCTCCATCGACAAGCTCAAGCAGATCGACGAGGTCGCGGGGACGATGGGCGTCGGGGCCCGCGTCCACCTCAAGATCGACACCGGCATGGAGCGGATCGGCGTGCATTACTACAGCGCGCGGGGCCTGCTCGAGCGCGGGGCGGAGTGCCGGCACACCCTGGTGGAGGGCATCTACTCCCACTTCGCCAACGCGGACGCCGCCGATCTGACCTCGGCGCGGCTGCAGCTCGCGCGGTTCCTCGAGGTGCTCGAGTGGTACGACAAGGAAGGGATCAAGGCGCCGGTGCGGCACATGGCCAACTCGGGGGCGGTGCTGCAGCTGCGCGAGAGCCATCTCGACCTGGTGCGCCCGGGCATCCTGCTCTACGGCGTCTATCCCTCCGACGAGGTGCGCAAGACGATCCCGGTGGCGCCCGCGCTGGCGCTGCGGTCACGGGTGGTCTACTTCAAGGTGGTCACCCCCGGGCATCCGGTGAGCTACGGCTCGACCTGGCAGTCCGACCACCCGGTGCGAGTGGTCACCGTCCCGGTCGGCTACGGCGACGGCTACTTCCGGGCGCTCTCCAACGTGGCCCACGTGCTGATCCACGGCAAGAAGTACCCGGTGGTGGGCCGGGTCTGCATGGACCAGATCATGGTCAACCTCGAATGGGATAGCGCCTACAACGGCGACGCGGTCACGCTGCTGGGCACCGACGGCGACGAGCTGATCACCTGCGAGCATCTCGCCGACTGGGCCGGCACCATCCCCTACGAGGTGCTGACCAACCTGAACACGCGGATCCCGCGCGTGTACGTCTAGCCCCTCAACCTTAGCGCCCCTCACCCTGCCCTCTCCCCGGAGGGGAGAGGGGTGGGCTAGGAG
>DASZJM010000732.1:0-11782 GCA_035948165.1 Candidatus Methylomirabilota bacterium | reverse complement strand
AACGGAGCGTGCTGCCACGCCGGAGGGAGCGACCAGAAAACCACTACGAGTGACATGTAGGCTCCCTACGTTAGGTAGGTCATGCGGCACGGGATCGCTCCCGCAAACGGCCCAAGTGATTCATGCTCATTGATCCTGCTTCGTGTTTTCACGCCGCTGGGCAATGTGCCAAAGCACGCCGGACGGATCTACCACGTATGCGACGCGAAGTCCCCAGGGTTGCATCGCTGGAGCCTTGGGTGGTGGCACACCGAATTGCTTCGATAGCTCGAGTGATTCGATGTGCGTCCACCACACGTCGAGATCGTCGACCATGAGCTGCATCATGAAATGCCCGGCCCAGTCTTGCTGGAAGTGCCTCTGCAGGATGAACCCACCTGAGCCTGCATTGAAGATAGCGACTTCGCTGTCGAGGACCTTTTCAAAGCCAAGCGCTTCGTAGAAGCGCTTGGATACATCGAAATCCTTTGCGGGCATGAATGGACGCGCCCGTTCTCGCCCGGTGGGAATGCCGCTCATCTTCCGGTTCTCCCTATGCTAGAGCGTGCCCACGACGGCGGCGGGCCAGGCCCGCGCGTCGACGCGCGCGTGCCACTCCTTGATCTTGCCGTCCGGGCCGATGATGACCCCGACGCGCTGGGCGCCCTTGGCCGGATCGGCGTTGGCGCCGTACGCGGTTCCGATCGCGCGATCGGTGTCGGAGATCAGGGGGAAGTTGAAGTGGAACTTTTCGGCGAACGCCCGGTTCTCGGCCGGCGTGTCGAAGGACACGCCCAGGATCACCGCGTTCTTGCGGTCGTACTCGGCCTTGAGGTCGCGGAACCCGCAACCCTCGGCGGTTCAGCCGGGGGTGTTGGCCTTGGGGTAGAACCAGAGCACGACCGTCTTGCCCTTGAGGTCCGCCAGCTTCACGGTCTGGCCGTTGTGGTCGCGCCCCACGAAGTCGGGGGCCTTGTCTCCGGGATTGAGCACGAGCTCTCCTTTCGTCAGCGGGCGCGCACGATCTCGGCCGCGAAGGCCTCGAGCGCGTCCCAGTCGTACGGTCCCTCGCGGAAGGCGATGCAGAGCCGGGTGCAGCCGAGCGCGCGGAAGCGGTCCACCATCGCCCGCGCGTCCTTGACCGTCCCGCGCAGGTAGCCGGTGCGGTCGGCGCGGTCGGGGGTGCCGCCCCAGTGGCGGCGAAATATCTCTTCCGCGCGTGCGGCGCCCTGGGCGTCGGCCCCCAGGTAGAAGCCGAGGTTCACGGTGCGCATGATGGTCTTGGGGTCGCGCCCCTCCGTCTCGCACCAGCGGTCGAGCACGTGGCCCTTGTGGATCCAGTCGTCCGGGCCGATGTAGGCCCCGTTCCAGCCGTCGGCGAACTTGGCCGCCGCGCGCAGCGTGCGCTTCTCGCCCCGCCCGCCGATCCAGATGGGGACGCGCGGCTGCAGCGGCTTGGGATTGTTGGGGGCGTCGACCACCCGGAAGTGCTTGCCCTCGAAGGTGACGCGCCGGCGCTCCGGGTCGAGCAGCAGCCGCATGATCTGGGCGTACTCCTCGAGCATGTCCTCCCGCGGGCCGATCGAGGGAAACGCGAAGCCGAAGGCCTTCGCCTCCACGTCGTGCCAGCCGGCCCCGAGCCCGCAGTCGACGCGCCCGTTGGAGAGATGGTCGATGGTGGTGAGCGACTTGGCGAGCAGCCCGGGGTTGCGGTAGGCCACGCAGTAGACCCCGCTCCCGAGCCGGATCTTCTGCGTGTCCATGGCCGCCGCGGTCAGGGTGGCGATCGCCTCGTAGCAGTCCATGTCCCCGCCGCGCGGCGGCGACTCCTGGAAGTGGTCGGAGACCGAGAACCAGTCGAAGCCCTGCGTGTCGGCGAACTTCCACAGCTTGCGCATCTCGTCGAGGGGACCGCCCATGTGGCCGATGTGGATGCCGAACTTCATTGCGCCCTCCTCCGGACCGTCAGAATTTTTCCTGTGCGCCGCCGCCGCCGAACCGCCCGCCCTCACCGGTGAAGCCGGGCTCCGGGGCGGCCGCGCGCGCGTGCGGGGCGAAGGCGGCGACCGCCGGCACCACTTGCAAAAGCCGCTCGCGGCGCTCGTCGGCGAAGAGCGGGTCGGCGGTGAATCCCGCGATCTCGCCCCCGGGGGCGCGCCGCAGCGCCCGCTCGACGACCAGCGCCACGACCACGAGCAGGGCGCCCGCGAGCGTGAGCACGACCCAGAGCGGCGCCACGTGGACGTAGTGCCGCAGGGTGACGAGCGACAGCGCGAGCAGGACGATCCCGGTGTCGAGCACGAAGGGCCGCCGGGACGCCAGGCCCCAGGCCAGCACTGCCGGGGGAAGGAGCGCGGTGGCGACCGCGGCGGCGAGGCGGGCGCCCGCGGGCAGGTCGTCCCGGCTCGGCGCGAGCCGCGCCAGATGCTCGAGGGATGCCTCGTCGAGCGAGTACACGTTGGCGGCCGCGTAGACCGCCGCGAGCCCGACCACGGTGAGGACGGCGGCGCCGATCCGATGGGACGGCGCGAGCCGGGTCGCGTCGAGGCCGCGGGCCGCGATGCCGATGAGCGCCGCGCCGGCCACGAGCCACAGGAGGCGCCCGTGGGGCAGCCGCGCGAGATAGCAGAACAGGGCCACGCCGGCCAGTCCCGCGAAGAGCGGCCCGCCCCAGCGCCACGCCGCGAGGGCGCCCGCGAGCACGGTGGCCACGAGGAGCCCGTCGATCGCATCGTCGATGCGGAGGCGGGCGGTCTCGACCAGGAACAGGCCCACGCCCAGCAGCACGAGCGCCACGCCGAGCGCCGAGGTCGCGCCCGCGGCGCCGCGCCGGGCCGAGCGGGGCGAGGCCTCGAGCCCATCGGTCGCCAGCAGGCACGCCGCGCCCCAGACCAAGAGCAGGCCCTGGATCGCGGACGAGCTGCGCGAGAACGTGAGCGCCAGGGCCGTGAGCGTGCAGAGCACGATGGCCGCGACCATCGCCCCGGTCAGCACCCGCCAGACCGCTCCGGGCGTCACGCACGGGTCCGGGAACGCGTCGCGGACGCGCGCGTGCGTGGCCTCGTCGACGGCCCCGACCCGCTGCCAGCCCCGCGCGGCCGCCTGCACCTCCGCGGCGCGCTCCCAGGCGATGGCCTCGCGTCTCATCGCTCGCGCATCCGCCGGTGGGCCCAGAAGACGACCGCCAGCGCGGCCAGCCCGAGCAGCGCGGCCAGGAGGAGCGGCACGCTGTCCGCGTGCGGCCCCGAGCGGAATGGCTGGAAGAGCAGCCGTACCAGCGCGATGTAGGCCGCCACCAGGCCGATCGCGAAGTAGAGTGAGCGGCGGAGGCGGAACGCGGCCGCCATCACCCCGGCTGCCACCACGAGCGTGGCCAGGAGCCACGCGCTCCACGCCGGGCCATCGTCGAGCGCGCCGGCGAGCAGCCCGCCCAGCAGGAGCAGGAGGCCCGCGTTGGCGAAGATCTCCTCGAAGTGGGCCTTCCGCAGGAGACGGACCGACAAACCGGCCGCCAGCGCGTAGAGCGCGCCCAGGACGATGGCGCTCGCCCGCAGGTCGGCCGCGACCCCCGGGCCGAGCACGGCCGGGACCAGGCCGATCGAGAGGCCGCGCCACGCGGCCAGCGTGGTGAGCGCCAGGCCGAGCGCGGTGCGCGAGTCCCAGCGATAGGCGGCCAGCAAGTAGAGCCCGCTGACGATCAGCAGGTGCGAGGGCCATCGGGGCCCCAGGACGGTGAACTGCACCTCGACGTAGGCGAGGTCCGCCGCGACGAGGAGGAGGCCCAGGAGCAGGACGTAGTCGAAGGCCACCGCCGGGGACGGAGCCTCGGCCCACGAGAACGGCGCGGCCCGGCGCATCACCCAGAGCAAGCAGGCCGCCGCCGCGATGGCGATGCCGGTCGCGATCGCGAGCGGGCCGATGTCGTCCTGGTGCTGGGCCACGAGCACGCCGACGCCGGAGGTGACCAGGAGCACGCCGGCGTAGAGCAGCGCCCGGATCTCGAAGCGCACCGAGACGAGCCCGCGCCGGGCGACGCGGTCGAAGAAGGCGGCCTGCTCGCTCGAGAGGATCTCGCGCGCCCGCAGGGTGGCGATGGCGCCGACCACGTCGGGGTTCACGCGCAGTCCCCTGGGCGCGCCATTGTGCCATGGTGCGCCCAGGGCCGGGCGCGAGTCAACGCGCCTGAGGCCGCCGTGGTTCCAGATGACGTACCATGGGCGCCATGGGCACGACCTTCGCGGGCTACCCGGCGAGCGATGACCCCCGCGGCGCCGCGATCGCGCTGCTCGGCGTCCCGGACGCCACGCCGTATACCCCGGGGCGGCCCAGCCACTCGGCGGGAGCCCCGGCCGCGCTGCGCGCCGCGCTGACCGGGTACGCGACGGCGCCGGATCACTACGATTTCGACATCGACGGCTTCCGCCCGTCGGGAGTCGTCGATTGCGGGGATCTGGCGGGAGACCCGTCCGATCCGCCGGGCACGCGGGAGCGCATCACCGCCGCGATCGCGCGGTTCCTCGAGGCCGGCGCGGTGCCGGTGGTGCTCGGGGGTGACGACTCGGTCGTGATCCCCTTCTTCCAGGCATTCGCCGGCCGCGGGCCGCTCACGGTGGTCCAGGTCGACGCGCATCTCGACTGGCGCGACGAGGTCCGCGGCGAGCGGTTCGGATGGAGCAGCCCGATGCGGCGGGCGTCGGAGATGCCCTGGGTGGAGCGGATGGTCCAGGTCGGCCTGCGCGGCATCGGGAGTGCCCGGGCGGGCGAGGTCGCAGACGCGCGGGCATGGGGCTCGTCGATTGTCACCGCCGCCGAGGTGCACCGCTCGGGAATCGGAATCGCAGTCGACCGGGTGCCGGCCGGAGCCCGCTGCCTGGTCACGATCGACTGCGACGGTCTCGATCCCGCGGTCATGCCGGGGGTGAGCGCACGGGCCCCGGGCGGGCTCCTCTACCATCACGTGCTCGAGCTCCTGCACGGGGTCGCCGCCAAGGCGAGCATCGTGGGATTCGACCTCGTCGAGCTGATGCCGGAGCGGGACCCGAGCGGGATCGCGGCGCTGACCGCCGCGCGGCTCGTGTGCAACGGTCTCGCGGCCATCGCGGCCTCGCGGGGCGGTCGAGCCGGAGGTACTTGACGCGGCCACTGGTTTCGGCCGATTCTCGGACCCGCACAGGAGGCCCACATGATCGTTCCCCTGACCCTGGCCGACTTCCTCGACCGCGCCGAGCTGGTCTACGGCGACCGTGAAGCCATCGTCGACGAGCCTAACCCGCCGGGCGGCGGGCTCGGCCGCATCACCTACCGGACTTTCGCCGCGTTGTGCCGGAGCCTGGCCGCGGCGCTGGACGACCTGGGGGTGGGGGAGGGTGAGCGCGTGGCGATCGTCTCGCCGAACGCGGCCCGCTTCCTGGTCAGCCTCTTCGGGGTCAGCGCGTTCGGCCGCGTCCTGGTGCCGGTCAACTTCCGGCTCAACCCCGAGGAGATCCGCTACATCATCGAGCACTCCGGGTCGACCGTCGCTCTCGTCGACCCGGAGCTCGAGGAGAGCCTGCGGACGATCCCGGTCAAGCATCGCATCGTCCTGGGCGCGTCGAGCGACGCCGACCTGCTCGGGCGGCGGGACGCGCGCCCGCGCTACGCGGTGACCGACGAGAACGCGACCGTCTCCATCAACTACACCTCCGGCACCACCGCGCGGCCCAAGGGCGTGCAGCTCACCCACCGCGGCTGCTGGCTCAACGCGGTCACCTTCGGCTGGCACGTGGGGGTCACCGACCGCGACGTGTACCTGCACACCCTGCCCACCTTCCACTGCAACGGCTGGGGCATGCCCTACGCGGTGACCGGGATGGGGGCGCGCCAGGTCATCATCCGCAAGATCGACGGCGAGGAGATCCTCCGCCGCGTGGAGGCCGAGGGGGTCACCCTGTTCAACTGCGCGCCCGCGGTGATCAACGCGGTGCTCGACGCGGCAGGCGCCCGGCGCAAGCGCGGCCTAGCGGTGCCCGGCAAAGGCCGGGTCCGCGTGGTGGTGGCGGGCGCGCCGCCGCCGTCCAAGACCATCGAGCGGATCGAGACCGAGCTGGACTGGGAGTTCATCCAGATCTACGGGCTCACCGAGACGTCTCCGCTCTTGACCATCAACCGCGCGCCGGCGGAGTGGGACGCGCTCGACTCCGGCGAGCGGGCGAAGCGGCTGTCACGCGCCGGGGTGCCCGCGGTGGGCGTGCGCATGGACGTGGACGGCAGTGGCGAGATCCTCGCCCGCAGTAACCACGTGTTCGAGGGCTACTGGAACCAGCCCGAGGAGACCGCCAAGGCCATCGTCGACGGGTGGTTCCACACCGGCGACGGCGGACACGCGGAGGACGCCTACACCGTGATCGCCGATCGCAAGAAGGACGTCATCATCACCGGCGGCGAGAACGTCTCGTCGATCGAGGTGGAGGACTGCCTCTTCCAGCACCCCGCGGTGGCGGAGGTGGCGGTGATCGGGGTGCCCGACGAGAAGTGGGGCGAGACGATCAAGGCCCTCGTGGTCCTGCGGCCGGGGCAGCAGGCGACCGAGCGCGACCTGATCGAGTTCACGCGCGGCCGCATGGCCCACTTCAAGTGCCCGACCGCGATCGAGTTCCGCGCCGAGTTGCTGCGCACCGCGACCGGCAAGCTCCAGAAGTACAAGCTGCGCGAGCCGTTCTGGGCCGGTCGCGATCGCCGGGTGAGCTGAGGGGCGCTAGGCCGTCGCGATCATCGCGGGGTGGGAGTGCTCACCTCCAGCCGCGGCGACCGTTCTCCCGCCACGACTTGGCGCCGGTGGACTGCACGGGAATGCTCTTCAGGAAGAGGAGCGCCATCGCGTCCGAGTCCACGCGCCAAACGACCGCGGAGACGTGGACCGGCTGACCCTCCGGCGGATGCAGAGCCACCTCCACCGGTGTCCCGGGCTGCATCTCGCCGCGCGGCCGCAGCTTGGCCCCGTTGGCGCTGAGATCGACGGTGTGGCACCGGAGACGGCGACTGCCCGACTGAACCCAGGCGGTCCACGACACGCCCGCACGAGACTGAACGCGACGGCTGCGCTGCTGCTGTTGGGTATCCATGGCGGACAGGGAGAGCAAAGGGCGGGCCAGAGGGAAAACGCGGTGAAACGGCCAGTTACAGTCGATGGTGCGCACCGATCGCCTTCCCAGGATGGTGACGCGAGGGTGCATTGTGGGTAAGGAACGGGACGATTGACAGGGACGGCCGCGGCGGGGCAGCATCAGGGGCCGCGCAGAAATTTCGGCCCGGCAAGGGAGACGATCCCCAGCGAGGGAGACAAATGACCAAGACGCGCCCGGAGTGGAGTGAAGAGGCGACCCGCCACGCCGATGACCTGCTCGCGCTTCGCCGCGATTTCCATCGGCATCCTGAGCTGAGCCACCAGGAGCGGCGCACCGCGGAGATCATCGCGGAGCGGCTGCACGCGGCGAAGCTCGAGGTGCGCACCGGAGTGGGCGGAACCGGCGTGGTGGCGGTGCTGCACGGCGACCGCCCGGGCCGCACGATCGCCTGGCGGGCGGACATCGACGCGCTCCCGCTCACCGAGGTGCTGGAGGCGCCCTTCGCCTCGGGCACGCCCGGAGTGATGCACGCGTGCGGGCACGACGGCCACACCGCGGTGGGGATCACGCTGGCCGAGATCCTGGCCGCGCGGCGTGCCGAGTTGCCCGGCACCGCGGTCTTCCTGTTCCAGCCCGCGGAGGAGGTGCTGGGCGGCGCCCGGCCGATGATCGAGGCCGGCGCGCTCGAGAACCCGCACGTCGAGGAGATCTACGGGCTGCACTTCACGACCCAGCAGCGGGTCGGGCAGGTCCAGGTGCGTCCCGGGCCGTCGATGGCCTCCGCCGACGCGTTCACGGTGGAGGTGCGGGGCACCGGGGGGCACGGCGCGATGCCGCACCTGTCGATCGATCCCATCACCGCGGCGGCCAACATCCTGCTCGGGATGCAGAGCCTGGTGTCCCGCGAGGTGCCGGCGCAGGAGACCGCGGTGCTGACGGTGGGGCAGATCGTGGCGGGCACCAAGGGCAACATCCTGCCGGACCGCGCGGTGATGCGCGGGACCATCCGCGCGTTCGACGCGGGGGTGCGCGATCACCTGGTCACCCGGCTCGGGTCCTTCGTCTCGCACGTGGCGAAGGCGTACCGGGCCGATGCCGAGATGCGGCTCGACGGGGGCTCGTGCCCGGCGGTGGTGAACCACGCGGCCGAGAGCGCGTTCGTGCGCGAGTGCGCGAGCCGGGAGCTGGGCGACGACGCGGTGACCGACGGACGCGTGGTGATGGCGAGCGACGACATGAGCCTCTTCCTGCGCGAGCGGCCGGGCTGTTACTTCCGGGTCGGCATCGGGTCGGCGAGCGGGGCGGCGCGTCCGCACCACGCGCCCGAGTTCGAGATGAACGAGGCCGGCCTGCCGGTAGGGCTGCGGGTGGGCCTCGCGGTGATGCGCACCGCGCTCGGGCGCTGAGGGGCGCGCCCGCGATGGGGCGGCTGGACGAAAAGGTCGCGGCGGTGACCGGCGCCGCGTCCGGGATCGGGGAGGCCACCGCGCGGCGCTTCAGCGCGGAGGGCGCCGCGGTCGCGCTGGGCGACATCGACGCGGAGCGCGGCCGGCAGGTGGCGGGGGAGATCCGGGCCGCGGGCGGCCGCGCGGTGTTCGTGGAGACGCACGCCGGCCGGGAGGCCGACGCCGCGCGCTTCGTCCAGACCGCGCAGAGCGAGTTCGGCCGGCTCGACGTGCTGGTGAACAACGCGGGCATGCGGCTCTACCAGACGGTGGTCGACGCGAGCGAGGAGAGCTGGGACGCGATCCTCGCGGTCAACGTCAAGGGCTACGCCTTCTGCGCCAAGACCGCCATTCCCCTGATGCGGCGCGGAGGCGGCGGCAGCATCGTGAACGTGGCCTCGATCCGCTCGATCGTGGCGGGCGGCAACATGGTGCAGTACGACACCACCAAGGCCGCGGTGGCCGGCCTCACCCGCGCGATGGCGCAGGACCACGCCGCCGACGGGATCCGGGTCAACGCGGTCTGCCCGGGGCCGATCTTCACCCGCTTCCACGAGCGCCGGGCCGCCGCGGCGGGGCGCACCGCGGAGGACTTCCGGACCGAGTTCGGGCGCGGCACCATGCTCGGGCGGGCGGGCACCCCGGCCGAGGTCGCGGCGTGCATCCTCTTCCTCGCCTCCGACGACGCCTCCTACGTCACCGGCGCCTCACTCTACGTCGACGGCGGTCACACCGCGCGCTGACGGGAAAGGCGCCGGGGTCTTGCGGCCCCCTCACTCGTCGAAGGCGCCCGGATGGGGCCGCGCGACGAACCGGGTGAACCGCTCCGGCACCTCCAGCTCGAAGCCATCGTCCTTGCGATACACGACGTAGCAGCGCGCGCGGCCGTGGTCCCAGACGTGCCAGCGGCGGCAGAGCCGGCCCTCCGACGAGATCTCCCAGGTTCCCACGTCCACCTCCTTTCCCGCCGCGCCGTAGAGCCGACCCCCCGGGGCGAAGAGCAGGCGCTGGGGGCCGACCGCGAGGACGCGCCCGACGATCTCGGAGGCGAGCTCGCCCTCGGTCAAGACCACGCGCGGGGGCGTCGGCTCCGGCGCGGTCACCGGAGCGCAGAAGGGCCCGAGGGACTCGCCGGCCTGGATCATGGCTTCGACGTCGAAATCGAAGCCGTCGGCGAATCGGAAGACGGAGACGTGATTCGGCAGCAGGGCGACGAGGTTGCCGCCGTATCCGATCATCTCGGGGATCTGGAAGAAGCAGCCGGTGCTGGTTTGATAGGGCACGGACCAGAACGACAGGTGATAGCGCCCGGCGCCGAATCGATTTCGCAGGCCCGACGGCAGTCCGCTCGGCGGGTCGGTCCGGTACAGCGCCTCGGCCAGCTTCGTCGCGCTCAGCAGCTGGACGCCCTCGTGCCGGCCCCCGTTCTGCAGCAGCGTGGTCAGCTTCGCGATGTCGTCCACGGTCGGGTAGAGGCCGTAGGCCAGCAGCGGCACACCCCGGCCGCCATCGCCCTCGATCGTGTGCATCGCCGGCGCGTGAAAGATCCCGATGGGACGGAACACCTCGGCCCGCACCATGTCCCAGAGGTCTGCGGCGGGGCCTTCGCGCTGCTTGAGGTACCGGTCGAGCGCGACCGCCAGCACGAACGTCTGGGTGCTGTTGTAGCGGAAGATCTCGCCGCGGCTCCAGGGATACTTGCCGTAGGACAGCGCGATGGCGAGCTTCTCGCGAAGAGGCCGCCGCACGATCCAGGTCGACATCTTCGGCCCGTTCTCGTCCGCGGACGTGCTCCCGTCGCGCTCCCGGCCCTCGTCCCCGATGCCGGTGGCCATGTCGAGCGCGTCCGCGAAGGTGACGCCGTCCCAGCCCGGGTGCGGCTGGCTGCCCGGAGGGAGATAGTCGACCAGCTTCTCGTCGAGGACCGCGTCGCCGTACTTCTGGGCCAGCCGCAGCAGCGCGACCGCGGCGCCCAGGGATTTCGTCACCGAGAAGACCCCGTGCCGCATCTCGCGGCAGTACGGGAACGGGCCATAGCGGGTGTTGCAGCCGCGCACGTAGAGCACCCCGTCGACCACGAGGCCGTTGGCGCTGATGTCGGTCGGGGCGGGGTCGCCGTCGAAGGCCGCGAGCGCGGGGGTGGCCGGCAGGGCGGTCCAGGGCTGCATCGGCGTCTGGCGACGTAGCTCTTCCGCGAAGTCGGCGCGCAGCGCGGCCTCGTTCGCGATCGGCCCCGGGGCGTAGGTCAGCGGCAGGTCGCCCCAGAAATCGAGCCGCTCCCACGGCGATGTCTCCTGCACGACCTGGACGCGGAGCCCGGACACGTGCGTGTCGTCGAAGAGGAACGTGGCCACCCCATTGTGCGCCCCGTTGTGCACCGGATTCACCACGATGAACGGGAACGAGGCGCGGGACATGCCGCCATCGCCGGGCTCGGACCACACCCGTCCCGGCGAAACGATCAGCCTGCCGGCCGGCACGAAGTCGCGGACGACCGGGACGAGATGCTCGCCGGCGGTGAAGAACTCGAGCGTCACGGCCTGGGATGGCGTGGGCAGGCTCGGGCAGCCCTGGCTCGAGGCGGAGATCGGCGCGGTCCCGATCGTGAGCGTGCCCGCGAGCGCGTGCTTCGCGGCGCCCCACGTCCCGATCGGCCGGAAGTAGTCGTTGTGGACCGGGCCCTGAGCCGGGAGCGAGGGCGCGAGCAGCTCCGCGGCGGTCAATCGGTCGCGCGTGGCGGCGGGCGGCGTCACCGGGGCTCGGCGCTCCGTCCGCCCACACTCGACCTGTGACAGCTCGTCGAGACGGGTCAGCGTGCCGTGGCTGCCCTGTCGATCACTGACCGTCGAGGCGAGCGTGTCGCCGTCGAAGCGATACGTCAGCTCCACCCGGTCCGGTGTCGGCAGTTTGAACCGGAGCACGCCGTCGGCCACGCGGCCGGTCGCGCGCCAGGAGGTCGGGTGCGACAGGTTCCAGCCGAGGTATGAGGAGCGGCTGTGGACAATCCGGGCGTAGCCGTTGGGGAAGATCTCCTCGACGACGAGCGTCTGGCACAGCACCTCGTCGCCCGCCGGATCCAGCCACACGCCGCTCCAGGCGCCCGCGAAGCGGGCCACGTTCGCCGGCACGTCCGGCGCCGGCACGGTCAGGCGGACGTCGTCGGGCAGCGGGGTCGAGTGCCGGCAGTCCTTGGTCGTCGCCGCGGCCGGCGGGGCGAGCGCCAGCCCGAGCATCACCAGCGGGCCGAGGGGTCGG